>NZ_JASCXL010000014.1:0-105475 GCF_030010595.1 Streptomyces sp. CC224B
GACAGCCGCGTCATCCTCGACCAGCCCGGCGCCGAGAAGCTCATCGGCAAGGGCGACGGGCTCTTCCTGCCGATGGGGGCGAACAAGCCGATCCGTATGCAGGGCGCCTTCGTCACCGAGGACGAGGTCGCGGCGGTCGTACAGCACTGCAAGGACCAGATGGCGCCGGTCTTCCGCGACGACGTCACCGTGGGCACGAAGCAGAAGAAGGAGATCGACGAGGACATCGGCGACGACCTGGACCTGCTGTGCCAGGCGGCCGAACTGGTCGTCTCCACCCAGTTCGGGTCCACGTCGATGCTCCAGCGCAAGCTCCGCGTCGGCTTCGCCAAGGCCGGACGCCTGATGGACCTCATGGAGTCGCGCAACATCGTCGGCCCGAGCGAGGGCTCCAAGGCACGTGACGTTCTTGTGAAACCCGACGAGCTGGACGGAGTGCTCGCGGTGCTTCGTGGGGAGGCTCCTCAGTAGCCCGCGCCGGCGTGCGTGGTCCGGGCCTGACCTCGTACGACGGCCGTGCGCGCGCCGGACGGGGCCCGGTTCGCCCGTACGGCGGTCCAGCTCACCCGTACGGGACATCCGAGCAACCGTTTCCCTTCGGCGCACGTCAAGTTGAGGGAAAGAGAAGCACCGCGTTCCACCATCAGGACGTCCGGCCGTTCTGATGGCGTACAAAGTCCGTCCGCCCGGTTGCCCCACCCTTTCTCAGCCCCCCTAGACTGAATGTCCGGCAGGTGGCTACACGCTCGAAAGGCGCACCCGTGTCCATCGGCAACTCTCCTGAAGACGACCGCCCTTCAGACGACCGCCTCGCAGACGACCGCTCCGCTCAGCACGGGCCCGTGGACGGCCCCGCCCAGGAGCGTTCCGCCCAGGACCGCCCCTCGATCGGCAGTGTCCTGCGCCGCGCCCGCATCGACGCGGGGCTGAGCGTCGACGAAGTCAGTACGACCACCCGGGTGCGCATCCCGCTCGTGCACGGCATCGAACAGGACGACTTCTCCCGCTGCGGCGGCGACGTGTACGCGCGCGGCCACATCCGGGCGCTCGCCCGCGCGGTCGGCGCCGACCCCGAGCCGCTGATCGCCCAGTACGACGAGGAGCACGGCGGCGGCCCCCCGGCGCAGACGGCGGCCGCGCCGCTGTTCGAGGCCGAGCGGATCCGCTCCGAGCCGCGCCGGCCGAACTGGACCGCGGCCATGGTCGCCGCGATCGTCGCCGTGATCAGCTTCGTCGCGTACACCGCCTTCAGCGGCGGTGACGACGGCGACGGCGCCTCGCAGCAGCTCGCCGAGGGCGCCACGCCCAGCGCCGGCAAGCCCACCGGCAAGCCGAGCCCTCCCAAGCCCGCCGACCCCAAGCCCGACCCGTCCGACAGCGCCATCGCCGGGGTGCCCCGGGACAAGGTCACGGTCAAGGTGGACGCCACCGACGGCCGCAGCTGGATCTCGGCGAAGGACCACAACGGCCGGCTGCTCTTCGACGGCCTGCTCCAGCAGGGCGAGTCCAAGACCTTCCAGGACAAGCAGAAGATCGACCTGGTGCTCGGCGACGCCGGCGCGATCAAGCTCTTCGTCAACGGCAAGCAGGTCGAGAACGAATTCGAGCCCGGCCAGGTCGAGCGCCTCACGTACACGAAGGGCGACCCGGAGGTCGGCTGACCGGCGTGTCCGCGCGCCCCGCTCCAGCGCCCGTCGCGGGCACCGGGAACCCTGGCGGCGGGCGCCGACGCATGGACGAAGTAGTCTTGAGACCATGCCCGAACGCCGCACCGTCGCCCTTGTCACCCTTGGCTGCGCCCGTAACGAGGTGGACTCGGAGGAGCTCGCAGGCCGCTTGGAGGCGGACGGCTGGGCCCTCGTCGAGGACGCCGAGAACGCGGACGTCGCCGTCGTCAACACCTGCGGTTTCGTCGAAGCCGCCAAGAAGGACTCCGTCGACGCCCTTCTCGAGGCCAATGACCTGAAGGGTCACGGCCGCACCCAGGCCGTCGTGGCCGTCGGCTGCATGGCCGAGCGCTACGGCAAGGAGCTCGCCGAGGCCCTGCCCGAAGCCGACGGCGTCCTCGGTTTCGACGACTACGCCGACATCTCCAACCGCCTCCAGACCATCCTGAGCGGGGGCAGCGTCGAGGCCCACACGCCGCGCGACCGCCGCAAGCTGCTGCCGATCAGCCCGGCCGAGCGGCAGGGCGCCGGTGCCGAGGTCGCCCTCCCGGGGCACGCCCCGGTCGACCTGCCGGAGGGCGTCGCGCCCGCCTCCGGGCCGCGCGCCCCGCTCCGCCGCCGCCTGGGCGCGAGCCCGGTCGCCTCGGTGAAGCTCGCCTCCGGCTGCGACCGCAGATGCTCGTTCTGCGCCATCCCGTCCTTCCGCGGCTCGTTCATCTCGCGCCGCCCCTCGGACGTGCTCGGCGAGACGCGCTGGCTCGCCGAGCAGGGCGTGAAGGAGATCATGCTGGTCTCCGAGAACAACACCTCGTACGGCAAGGACCTCGGCGACATCCGCCTCCTGGAGTCGCTGCTGCCCGAGCTCGCCGCCGTCGACGGCATCGAGCGGGTGCGGGTCAGCTACCTCCAGCCCGCCGAGATGCGCCCCGGCCTGATCGACGTCCTGACGTCCACGGAGAAGGTCGCGCCGTACTTCGACCTGTCCTTCCAGCACTCCGCGCCCGGCGTGCTGCGGGCCATGCGGCGGTTCGGCGACACCGACCGGTTCCTCGAGCTGCTCGACACGATCCGGACCAAGGCGCCGCAGGCCGGTGTGCGGTCCAACTTCATCGTGGGCTTCCCCGGCGAGACCGAGGCCGACGTGGCGGAGCTGGAGCGCTTCCTCACCGGGGCGCGCCTCGACGCCATCGGCGTCTTCGGCTACTCCGACGAGGACGGCACGGAAGCGGCGACGTACGACGGCAAGCTGGACCAGGACGTCGTCGACGAGCGGCTCGCGCGCGTCGCGCGCCTGGCCGAGGAGCTGACCTCGCAGCGCGCCGAGGAGCGCGTCGGCGAGCGGGTCGAGGTCCTCGTCGAGGCCGTGGACGACGAGGAGGGCGCCCTCGGGCGGGCCGCCCACCAGGCGCCCGAGACCGACGGCCAGATCCGGTTCGCCGACCCGGCCCCTGGGGACGGCCTGGAGATCGGCCGTATGGTCGTGGCAAAGGTCGTCGGCACGGAGGGCGTGGATCTGGTGGCAGAGCAGTGCGAGGTCGTCGAGGCCTCCGGCCGACCCCATGGCGCCGGTGAGAGGACGGTCAGATGACGCAGGTCCCGGCATCCGCGGCGGGCGGCTCCGGCGCGCCCGGCGCGAAGCCGGTGCGCGGCGGGAAGCTCGGCGCCGCCGCGATGGACCAGGCGAGTCTGTGGAACGTCGCGAACCTGCTGACCATGATCCGGCTGCTGCTCGTGCCCGGATTCGTGATGCTGCTGCTCGGCAACGGCGGGTACGACCCGGCGTGGCGCTCCTTCGCCTGGGCGGCCTTCGCCGTCGCCATGATCACGGACCTCTTCGACGGACATCTGGCGCGTACGTACAACCTGGTCACGGACTTCGGCAAGATCGCCGACCCCATCGCCGACAAGGCGATCATGGGTGCCGCCCTGATCTGTCTGTCCTGGCTCGGGGACCTGCCGTGGTGGGTGACCCTCGTGATCCTCGGCCGCGAGCTCGGGATCACGCTGCTGCGGTTCTGGGTGATCCGCTACGGCGTCATTCCGGCCAGCCGCGGCGGCAAGATGAAGACGCTCGCCCAGGGCACGGCCGTCGGCATGTACGTCCTGGCGCTGACCGGGCCGCTGGCCACGCTGCGGTTCTGGGTGATGGCGGTGGCCGTCGTGCTGACCGTGGTGACCGGGCTGGACTACGTGAAGCAGGCCGTGGTGCTGCGCCGGCGCGGGAAGGCCGAGGCGGCCGCTGCCACGGCCGGGGCGGATGTGACCGCCGGGGCGGATGTGACCGCCGGGGCGGATGTGACCGCCGGGGCCACGGACGCGGGGGAGCCGGGAGCGGGGAAGTGACGTCCGAGGGACCTACCAGGGGCTACGAGGGACCTTCCGGGGACTCCCAGGGGCCTTCCACGGGCCTTGAGGGCCTGTCCGTGGGTGCGGCGGCCGTCGCGGCCGGGCCCGCCGGGGTCGCGGCCGAGGTGCTGCGGCTGCTGCGGGAGCGGGGCGAGACCCTGGCCGTCGCCGAGTCGCTGACGGGTGGCCTGGTGGCCGCCGAGGTGACAGCCGTGCCCGGGGCGTCCCAGGCCTTCCGGGGCTCCCTGACCGCGTACGCGACCGAACTCAAGCGGGACGTCCTCGGAGTCGACGGCGGCCTCCTGGCCGCCCGGGGTGCCGTGGACGCCGAGGTGGCCGCGCAGATGGCCACCGGGGTGCGGACGCTGCTCGGGGCCGACTGGGGGATCGCGACCACGGGCGTCGCCGGGCCCACGCCGCAGGACGGCCAGCCTGTGGGGACGGTCTTTGTGGCGGTGGCGGGGCCGACGACGGTGGGCGTGCGGCGTGAGGGGGCTCTTGGGGCTGTGGGCTCCGGGGCTGAAGTGGGCTTCGAGGCGGAGGCGTGCTCCGGGGCCGAGGTGCGCTCTGAGGCTGAGGTGTGCTCTGGGGCCGAGATGGGCTCCGGGGCTGAGGTGGGCTTTTTCACCCGGGCGGGTTCCGGTACCGACCGGGGGTCTGAGGTGCCGCAGAGCGCTTACGGGGCGCCGGAGAGCGCTCCCCGGGCGGCGGGGGCGAGCCGGGCGCCGGAGGCCGTTGCAGGGGCCACACAGGCCGTTTCCGGCCGCGCGCACGCTGTCGCCGACGGTGCCGGTGGTGTTTCCGGGCCGGGCGGGGAACGTTCCCCGCTTCGCTCTGAGGGGAAAGTAGCCGCTCTGCGGTTGAACGGAAACCGTACGGAAATCCGTATGGAGAGCGTCCGCGGCGTGCTAAGCCTGCTTCTTGAGCAGCTCACCGGCGAACGCGCCGGGAACGAGCGGGCACAGGATACGGAACAGAACGGGGGGACTTGATGTTTGCAGCCCTGAGTGAACACGACATCGCTCCCCGCACGGCCGCCGCGCGAGGCGGTACGGTGGGGCGTGAAGGATGCGGCTACGCGGTCCGAGGAGGGAGCCACCGATGATTCTGCTCCGTCGCCTGCTGGGTGACGTGCTGCGTCGGCAGCGCCAGCGCCAGGGCCGTACTCTGCGCGAAGTCTCCTCGTCCGCCCGAGTCTCACTCGGCTATCTCTCCGAGGTGGAGCGGGGGCAGAAGGAGGCTTCCTCCGAGCTGCTTTCCGCGATCTGCGACGCGCTTGACGTACGGATGTCCGAGCTCATGCGAGAAGTGAGCGACGAGCTCTCGCTCGCCGAACTGGCCGAGTCGGCCGCTGCCACGGAACCGGTGCGGGCACCGGTCCGCCCGATGCTCAATTCCGTCTCGGTGACCGGTGTGCCACCGGAACGGGTGACGATCAAGGCGCCCGCGGAAGCGGTCGACGTCGTCGCCGCCTGACGGTCGCCGGTCCGCCCGGTCCGCCCGGTCCGTTCGGTCCGCCGGTCTCTCGGCCGCCCGCTCGGGCACCCAGGTGGGGCTACGGGCGGTGGGCTGGGGCGCGCGGCGTTCCGGCGCGGTGGTCGCCCGTCGTCCGGGCGATGCCATTACGTGAGCTAGGCCCCGGCCGGGGTGTTCCGGCCGGGGCCTTTCGCTGTTTGCCGTGGGGTTCGGGGTTTCGGGTTCGGGGTTCGGGGGTCTGCCGTGGAGTCCGGCTGGGGTCGTGGCGGGGGCCGGGGATGGGGCCGTGGCGGGGTCGGGGGCGAGCGAGGCCGCGGGGGCCGTGGGGCCGTGGGGGAGGTTGGCCGCGACGCCCGAAGTGGCCGTCCTCGTGGCGGTGCGGGATGGTTGAGGGGTGTTTGGTGTGCGGGCTCGGGGGCAGCCGTGCGCCCGGATACACCTGATGAACGTGAGCACCGGAGGTAGCCGATGTACGTCGTGAAGAGCCCGCTGCCCGACGACGACCTGAAGACGGTGGCCGATGCCCTGCAGGGCACGCTCGTGGATCTCGTGGACCTCTCCCTGGTGGCCAAGCAGATCCACTGGAACGTGGTCGGGCCGCGCTTCCGCTCCATCCACCTCCAGCTCGACGAGGTCGTGGACACCGCGCGCCAGCACACCGACACGGTCGCGGAGCGGGCCTCGACCCTCGGCGTGTCGCCCGACGCGCGGGCGGCCACGGTGGCCGCCAGCAGCGGCATCGGCGACGTACCGGAAGGCTGGGTCAAGGACGTCGACGCGGTCGGGATGCTCGTGGACGCCCTCGGCGCGGTGATCACGCGGATGCGGGAGCGGGTGCAGGCCACGGACGAGCCGGACCCGGTGACCCAGGACCTCTTCATCCAGATCACGGCCGACCTGGAGAAGCACCACTGGATGTTCCAGGCCGAGAACGGGTAGTCGGCCGGGTCCGGTCGTTGCCTACGGGTGGCCGGTCCGTCGGTAGCGGCTGCTCCGGGCTCGGGTTGCGTGCGTGTGGGTTTGTGCGTGTGTCGGTCGTGGCCGTGAAGGGGCTGTGCGGTCCGCCGGTCGTGGCCGTGAGCGGCTGCGCGGGGTGCCGCGCGGGTGGTGGTGTACCGGGCCGCTGCGGCACGTACCGGGTCCAGCGTCGTCTGCCGGGAGGTGACAGCCGTGGCGGGGCGCGTCCTGCGGTGGGCGCCGGCACTCGGCGTCACCACGTTGTGGTGGTGGGCGGTGGTGCGCCTCGCGGTGGCCCGCGACGCCGGTGCCCTGGAAGGGGCCGTCGCCGCCGGCGGGTGGGGGCTCAGCCTGCTTCCGGTGCACTGCGCGCCGAGGGAGCGGGCGCCGGGGGCGTTCCGGCCGCGGCGGCGGGCGCGGGGGCGGAAGCCTGGCGAGGCGCATGGGGAGCCGGGGGTGTAAGGGGCGGGGGCGCGGGGGCGGGGCGTCCGCGCGGAGCGGGCGCTCCTACCAAGGCATGGCCACGCCCCCGTTGGGGCGGAGGATCTGGCCGGTCGTGAACGCCGCGGCGTCCGACGCCAGGTACAGCACGGCGTGGGCGACGTCCTCGGGCACACCGACCCGGCCGAGCGGAGCCCTGCGGGCCATGAGGTCCTCGGCGCGTGCCCGGCCCGCCGCGCCGTGGCGAGCCGTCATCGGCGTACGGATCCAGCCCGGGGCCACCGCGTTGACGCGGATGCCGTACGGGCCCACCTCCGTGGCCAGCGTCTTCGTGAGCTGGACGACCGCGGCCTTCGAGACGCCGTAGCAGAGCAGGCCGGGGCCGCCGGTGTCCACGGCGCCGGACGCCATCGTGACGATGCTGCCGCCCCTGCCGCCCGCGATCATCACGCGGGCCGCCGCCCGGCAGGCGTACAGGACACCTTTGAAGTTCACGCCGAGGACCCGGTCGAGGTCGTCCTCGCGGGTCTCCAGGACCGGGCTGCTGTGCATGATCCCGGCGATCGCGGCCAGGACGTCGAGACGGCCCGTCGTCGTGGCCGCGTCGGCGACGGTCCGCTCCACCTGTGCCTCGCGGGCCACGTCCAGCACGTGCGGGTGTGCTGTGCCGCCGCCCGCCTCGATGCGCGCGGCCGTCTCCTGCAGGCCCGGCGCATCCTGGTCGGCGCAGTGCACCGTGGCGCCCGCCTCCGCGAGCAGAACGGCACTGGCACGCCCGATGCCGCTCGCCGCGCCGGTGACCAACGCGGTGCGGCCGGTGAGGTCGTACGCCGTGAGGGGCATGGCGGGACCGTAGGACGGGTTCTGACGGGTCGTCAACTAGTGTGCGTGCGGGGCCAGAAAGGGGGCGTTCTGGTGCCCCGCGGCAGACGGCCTGACGCCGGTGACGGGCCGTGGCCGGCCGGAGAACGGCTCAGGGGGTGGGGCCGCTCTGGCAGACCGGGCACCAGTAGGTGGGGCGCTGGCGGGAGCCGTCGCCCTGGTCGGCCAGCCGTACGGGGGTGCCGCAGCGCAGGCACGGGCGCGGCGCGCGGCCGTACACGTACAGGCGTCGCCCGGGGCGGGGGACGCCTGTGGTCGTACGGTCCGGGCGGTCGCGGTTGGCCTCCAGGAGCTTCTTGGCGAGCGCGGGCAGGCGGTCCGCCGTCTCGGTGGGGAGCTCGCCGACCGGCAGCCACGGGGTCACGCCGAGCAGGAAGCACAGCTCGCACTTGAAGACGTTGCCGATGCCCGCGAGGTTGCGCTGGTCGAGGAGTGCCTCGCCGAGGGGGCGCTCCGGTGCGGCGAGCAGGTTGCGCAGGGCCTCGTCGGGGTCCCAGTCGGGGCCCAGGAGGTCGGGTCCCAGGTGGCCCACGGCGCGGTGCTCGTCGGTGGTGCGGAGCAGTTCCAGGACGGGCAGGCGGTAGCCGACGGCCGTGCGCTCGGCGGTGCCGAGGATGGCGCGGATCTGGTGGGCGGGGCCGCCGCGCCAGCGTTCGTGCGCGGCGAAGACCCGCCAGGCGCCGTCCATCCGCAGGTGCGAGTGCAGCGTGAGGCCGCCTTCCACCCGGGTGAGCAGGTGCTTGCCGCGCGGGGTGACGTCCAGGACGGTACGGCCGGTCAGGTCGGCCGTGGCCAGCTTGGGGACGCGCAGGTCGGACCGGGTCAGGGTGTGACCGGCCAGGGCCTGGTGCAGACGGCGGGCCGTCTGGTGGACGGTGTCTCCTTCGGGCATGGGTCCAGGGTGACACTTTTTGGTGGGGGTGTTGGGGCCGGCGGGGCGGTGGGGGTGGACGGGTGGCTGGCTGGGGGCCTTGGGGGGCGGTGCGCCCTGGCTGGCGGGGTGCTGGGGCCGGTGGGACGGCTGGTTGGTGGGGCGGCTGGTTGGCGGGGCTGGGGGAGGTGGGGCTCGGTTGGGCGGGGTGTGCGTACCCCGGTCGGGTCGCACGGTCTCGCGGTGGGTCGGGCCGTGAACCACGGTGGTGGCTCTGCGTGCACCAGGGCTGCGCCTACCCGCGCCCCTGCTTGTCCGCACCCCCGCAGGGGGACCGGGCGCGGGCGGGGCGGGCCGTCGCCTCCGGCGGGTGGTCAGGCGCGGAGGCGGAGGCCTCTGGGGGTGGCGTGGAAGCCCGTGTGCTCCAGGAGCGGGGCCAGGGGGGAGGTCAGGGCGGAGACGCCGTTGACGCGCTCCACGGTGACCGTGCCGAGGGCGCCCGCCTTGGCCGCGGACGCCAGCGCGCTCGCGGCCGCGTGGAGGCGCGGGTCCTGCTCCCCGGGCGGCGTCTCGGGAGTCGCCCAGGCGAGGACGCTCTTGCCGCCGCGCTCCACGTACAGCGTCAGCTCACCGTCCACGAGCACCACCAGGGACCCCGCCTTGCGGCCCGGCTTGTGTCCGGCCTCGGCCGGGGGGTCGGGCCAGGGCAGCGCGGCCCCGTACGCGTTCGCGGGGTCGGCGGCCGCCAGGACGACCGCCTGGGTGTCACCCGTGTGCGCGCCGCCCGCGCGCTCACGCGCGGTGGCCGCCGCGCGCAACCGGTCCACGGCCCCGTCCATCGCGAACTGCGCGGCGCCGAGCCCTTCCACCACGTACCCCCGGCGGGCCTGGCCGCTGTCCTCGAAGGCCGACAGGACCCGGTACGTCGCCGAGAAGCCGCCTTCGACGCCCTCGGCCGCCACCGCGCCCCGGGTGACCACACCGTGCCGGTCGAGCAGGGTGCGGGCCAGGGCGTGGGCGCGCAGGGTCGGGTCGGGCTCGCGGGCGGGCAGGAGGGACCAGCGGCCCGCGACCGTGGGAGGGCCGGTGCGCGAGGCGGTACGGGCGGCGGCGGTCAGGGTGCCGTACCGCCCGCGCGGGACCGCGCGCTTCGCGCGGTGGGCCGTGGACCCCGCCGTGCGGCCCGAACCCAGGAGGGAGCGCAGGGGTGCCAGCGTGTCGTTGGTCAGCCGCCCCGACCAGGCCAGGTCCCAGACCGCGTCGGCCAGTTGGGGATCGGTGACCTCCGGGTGCGTGGTGGCGCGGACCTGGTCGGCGATCTGCCGGAAGAACAAGCCGTACCCCCCGGAGAGCGTGTCCAGGACGGACTGGTGGAGGGCGGTGAGCTCCAAGGGGTGCGCGGCCGACAGGAGCAGCGGCGCGGCGTCGGCCAGGTAGAGCGAGACCCAGCCGTCCTTGCCGGGGAGCGCTCCGGCCCCGGCCCACACCACCTCGCCGGCTGCGGTCAGTTCGTCGAGCAGAGCCGGGGCGTACCCCGTGACCCGGGAAGGGAGGACGAGCTTCTCGAGGGCCGACGCGGGCACCGACGCGCCCTGCAACTGCTCGATCGCGCGCACCAGGCCGTCGATACCGCGCAGCCCGTGGCCGCTCAAGTGCTGCCACTGCGGCAGGAACTGGGCCAGCGCGACCGGAGGCACCGGCTCCAGCTCCTGGCGCAGCGCGGCCAGGGAGCGGCGGCGCAGGCGGCGCAGCACGGCCGCGTCGCACCACTCCTGGCCGATGCCCGCCGGGTGGAACTCGCCCTGGACGACCCGGCCGTTCGCGGCGAGGCGCTGGAGCGCGCCCTCCGTGACGGCGACGCCCAGGCCGAAGCGGGCGGCTGCCGCGGCGGAGGTGAACGGGCCGTGTGTGCGGGCGTAGCGCGCGAGGAGGTCGCCCAAGGGGTCCTTGACGGGCTCCGTGAACGCCTCGGGCACGCCGACCGGCAGCGCGGTCCCGAGGGCGTCCCGCAGGCGGCCCGCGTCCTCGATGGCCGCCCAGTGGTCGGCCCCGGCGATCCGGACGCGGATGGCGCGGCGGGTGGTCGCGAGCTCCTCGGCCCAGGAGCGCTCGGCGCCGCGCTCGGCGAGCTCGGCGTCCGTGAGCGGGCCGAGCAGGCGCAGCAGGTCGGCGACGCCCTCGGCGTCCTTGACGCGGCGGTCGTCCGTGCGCCACTGCAGCTCGCGCTCCAGCTCGGCGAGGACGTCCGCGTCGAGCAGCTCGCGCAGCTCCGCCTGGCCGAGGAGTTCGGCGAGCAGCCGGGAGTCCAGGGACAGGGCGGCCGCGCGGCGCTCGGCCAGGGGCGAGTCGCCCTCGTACAGGAACTGGGCGACGTACCCGAACAGCAGGGAGCGGGCGAAGGGGGACGGCTCGGGGGTGGTGACCTCCACGAGCCGGACGCGGCGGGACTCGATGTCGCCCATCAGCTCCGTGAGGCCCGGTACGTCGAAGACGTCCTGGAGGCACTCCCTGACCGCCTCCAGGATGATCGGGAAGGAGCCGAACTCGCTCGTCACCTCCAGGAGCTGGGCGGCGCGCTGACGCTGCTGCCACAGGGGCGTGCGCTTGCCCGGGGTGCGGCGGGGCAGCAGCAGCGCCCGGGCGGCGCACTCGCGGAAGCGCGAGGCGAACAGGGCCGAACCGCCCACCTGGTCGGTGACGATCTGGCGGACCTCGCCCTTGTCGAAGGTCACGTCGGCCGCGCCGACGGGGGCCTTCTCCGGGTCCGATGCGGAGCCCGCGGTAATGTCCACCGGCTCGCGGTCGAGCAGGTCGAGCCCCATGAGGTCGGCGTCCGGCAGCCGCAGCACGATGCCGTCGTCGGCGTGCATCACCTGGGCGTCCATGCCGTACCGCTCGGTGAGGCGGGCGCCGAGCGCCAGGGACCAGGGCGCGTGCACCTGCGCGCCGAACGGCGAGTGCACGACGACCCGCCAGTCGCCCAGCTCGTCGCGGAACCGCTCCACCACGATCGTGCGGTCGTCCGGGATGTGCCCGCAGGCCTCGCGCTGCTCGGAGAGGTACGCCAGGACGTTGTCCGCGGCCCAGGCGTCGAGGCCCGCGGCGTGCAGGCGCCCGCGCGCGTCGTCCTGCGACAGAGAGCCGAGCTCGCGCAGGAACGCCCCCACCGCCCGGCCCAGTTCGAGCGGGCGGCCCAGTTGGTCGCCCTTCCAGAACGGCAGCCGTCCGGGGACACCGGGCGCGGGGGAGACGAGCACCCGGTCGCGCGTGATGTCCTCGATGCGCCAGGAGCTGGTGCCCAGGGTGAAGACGTCGCCCACGCGCGATTCGTAGACCATCTCCTCGTCGAGCTCGCCGACCCGGCCGCCGCCCTTCTTCGGGTCGGCGCCCGCCAGGAAGACCCCGAAGAGCCCCCGGTCGGGGATCGTGCCCCCGGACGTCACCGCGAGGCGCTGCGCGCCCGGGCGGCCGGTGACGGTGCCCGCGACGCGGTCCCACACCACGCGCGGGCGCAGCTCCGCGAACGCGTCGGACGGATACCGCCCGGCGAGCATGTCCAGGACGGACGTGAACGCCGACTCGGGCAGCGACGTGAAGGGCGCCGCGCGCCGGACCACGGCCAGGAGGTCGTCCGCCTGCCAGGTGTCCAGGGAGACCATCGCGACGAGCTGCTGGGCCAGCACGTCCAGCGGGTTCGCGGGGACGCGCAGGGACTCGATGGCGCCCTCGCGCATCCGCTCCGTGACGACGGCGGCCTGGACCAGGTCCCCCCGGTACTTCGGGAACACCACGCCCGTGGAGACCGCGCCCACCTGGTGGCCCGCGCGGCCCACCCGCTGCAGCCCGGAGGCCACGGACGGGGGCGACTCGACCTGCACCACCAGGTCGACGGCGCCCATGTCGATGCCCAGCTCCAGGCTGGAGGTGGCGACCACGGCGGGCAGCCGGCCCGCTTTCAGGTCCTCCTCTACCTGGGCGCGCTGCTCCTTGGACACGGAGCCGTGGTGCGCGCGGGCGAGCACGGGCGGCGCGCTCTTGGCGGCGCCCGACTGGGCCATCATGTCGGCCGGGCTGTGGTCCTCCGGGAGCGGTTCGCCGGTGGCACGCTCGTACGCGATCTCGTTGAGACGGTTGCACAGGCGCTCCGCCAGGCGGCGCGAGTTGGCGAAGACGATCGTCGAGCGGTGCGCCTGCACCAGGTCGGTGATGCGCTCCTCCACGTGCGGCCAGATGGAGGGGCGCTCCGCGGCCTGGTCGGAGTCCGCCGCCGGGGAGCCGCCGAGCTCCCCGAGGTCCTCGACGGGGACGACCACCGACAGGTCGAACTCCTTGCCCGACGCGGGCTGCACGACCTCGACCCTGCGCTGCGGCGACAGATAGCGGGCCACCTCGTCGACCGGGCGCACCGTCGCGGACAGGCCGATCCGGCGCGCGGGACGCTTCAGGATCGCGTCGAGCCGCTCCAGGGTCAGTGCGAGGTGCGCGCCGCGCTTGGTGCCCGCGACCGCGTGCACCTCGTCAAGGATGACCGTCTCGATGCCCGTCAGCGCGTCCCGCGTGGCGGACGTGAGCATCAGGAACAGCGACTCCGGGGTGGTGATCAGGATGTCCGGCGGGCGGGTGGCCAGGGCGCGGCGCTCGGCCGCCGGGGTGTCGCCGGAGCGGATGCCGACCCGCACCTCGGGCTCGGGCAGGCCGAGGCGCACGGCTTCCTGCCGGATGCCCGTGAGCGGGCTGCGCAGATTGCGCTCCACGTCGACCGCGAGGGCCTTCAGCGGCGAGACGTACAGCACGCGGCAGCGCTTCTTCGGGTCCGCCGGGGGCGGGGCCGAGGCGAGCTGGTCCAGGGCGGCGAGGAACGCGGCCAGGGTCTTGCCGGAGCCGGTCGGCGCGACCACCAGCACGTCCGAGCCCTCCGCGATCGCCCGCCACGCCCCGGCCTGGGCGGACGTGGGCGCGGAGAAGGCCCCCGAGAACCAGCCGCGGGTCGCGGGGGAGAAGCCGTCGAGGGCGCCGGATGCGCTGTCTGCGGACCTGACCATGGATCCATCGTGCACCCCGCCACTGACAATGGCGCTGAGCTGCGGGAACGACACCGCCGTCGCGGCTCGACGCGGCACCGCGCCCGGCCTTCCGTGTCCGGCCCCACCGCGCCCGGCCGCCCTCCACGCCCGGCCTTCCGTGCCCGGCCCTCCGTGCCCGGCCCACCGCGCCCAATCCGCCGCGTCCCCGGTCCTCCGCGCCCGGTCCTCCGCGCCCGGTCCGCGGTGGCCGCCCCTCCACGTCCGGACGCCGGGGCCCGGGACGGGCCGGGAGGGCCGGTCGGGCCGTCGGCGCAGAATGACCGTATGACTGGATCGGCGGAGCGGGCGCGGCACTGGACCTACGCCGAGCTGCCCGGCGTCGATCTGCTGCGGGCCCGCTACGTCCGCAAGACGTTCGCCCGGCACACCCACGAGCACTACGTGATGGCCGCCGTCACCGACGGCGTCGACGTGTTCCACCACACGGGTGCCGACCGGCACGCGGGCCCCGGGACGCTCGCCCTGATCAACCCCGACACCCCGCACACCGGCCGGGGAGGCGGCCCCGAGGGCTGGCGGTACGGGGCGGTGTACCCGGCACCGGAACTGGTCGCCGCCATCGCCGCGGAGACGACCGCCATCCGCGGCACCCCCGGCTTCACCGAACCCGTGTTCGCGGACCCCTACGCCGTGGCCCTCGTCCACCAGGTGCTGCGCGCCGCCGAGGACGGCAACGCGCTGGCCGCCGACACAGTCCTGCGGCTCGCCGTCACGCGGCTGCTGCGGCACAACGGCGGTTCCCGGCCCGAGCGCACCGTGCGGTCGGCGGGTGAGCGCGTGGCGGCACGCGCGCGTGCCGTGCTCGAGGAGCGCCTCACCGCCCCGCCCACCCTGGAGCGGCTCGCCACCGGCCTCGGTGTCAGCCCCTTCGCCCTGCTGCGCGCCTTCCGCGACGCGTACGGCATGCCGCCGCACGCCTGGCTCACGGACGCGCGCGTGCGCCGCGCCCGGCATCTCCTGGACGCCGGGACGACGCCCGCCGAGGCCGCCGTCGCCGTCGGCTTCACCGACCAGCCGCACCTCAACCGCCACTTCACCCGCATCGTCGGCGTACCCCCGGGTGCGTACCAACGGGAGCGCAAGAACGTACAAGACCGTCCCGCCAGGCTCCTCGTAGCGTCCTCGGTGTGGCAGAACGAACATCACCCGCGGAACGGACACCCTCCGCGGACATACGCGAAACCCTCCCCACCCCCACCGGCCCCACCGCCCCCACGGAGCCGGCGGGCCGGGACGGACGGCCGGATTCCGCCGTCGTCCGCGACGCCCTCGGCGTCGGTGTGGCGGTCGGCCTCTCCGGGTTCGCCTTCGGCGTGACCTCGGCGGGGAGCGGCCTCACCGTGCTGCAGACCTGTGCGCTCAGCCTCCTGGTGTTCACCGGGGCCTCACAGTTCGCCCTGGTGGGCGCGCTCGCCGGGGGCGGCAACCCGTTCACCGCGGCAGCCGGCGCGTTCTTCCTCGGCGTGCGCAACGCGTTCTACGGACTGCGGCTCTCCCAGCTCCTGGCCCTCCCGCGCGCGGTGCGGCCGTTCGCGGCCCACTGGGTGATCGACGAGACGGCGGCTGTCTCCCTCGCCCAGCCCGGGCGGCGCAGCGCCCGCCTCGGCTTCACCGTCACCGGTCTCAGCCTGTACACCCTGTGGAACCTCACCACCCTGGGCGGCGCGGTGGGCGCCGAGGCGATCGGGGACACCGACACCTGGGGGCTCGACGCCGCGGGCCCCGCCGTCTTCCTCGCGCTGCTGGCACCGATGCTGCGAACCGCCCAGGAGCGTGCCGTCGCCGCTGTCGCGGTCCTCCTGGGGCTCGGAACCCTGCCCGTGCTGCCCGCAGGCGTGCCGGTCCTCATGGCCGCGCTGGCCGTGCCGGTCGTCCTCTACGGGGCGGGCCTACGGGCGCGGAGCGGCACCCGGGCCGCACAGGGGCGTCCCACAGCCGCCCGGTCCCACGACGGAACACCGCCCGCCGCGACACAGGAGGACGACAGGTGACCGTCTGGATCGCCATCGCCGTGACCGCTGTGAGCTGCTACGCGGTCAAGCTCGCGGGCCTGCTGGTGCCCGCCGGGGCCCTGGAGCGACCCCGCGTGCGGCGCGCGGCCGCCCTGCTCCCGGTGGCGCTGCTGGCCGCGCTCACCGCCCAGCAGGCCTTCGCCGACGGCCGGACCCTGGTGCTCGACGCCAAGGCCGCGGGGCTCGCGGCGGCGGCCGTGGCGCTGCTGCTGCGCGCGCCGTTCCTGGTCATCATCGCCGTGGCCGTCGCCGTCACGGCAGGTGTGCGGGCACTCACAGGGTGACCCAGCCGCCGCCCTGGGTGGGCCTCAGCCGATCGGGCGGCCGTACGCGTGCAGGGTGCGCAGGGCCTCGATCGTCACGATCGGCCGCCACTCCAGGGCGGTGCCCGGGGCCCACTGCCGCCACCGGATGGGCCACCCGCCGTCCTCCTGCTGGTCCTGCGTCAGGAAGTCCAGGGAGCGCGCCATCTCCTCGTCCGTGAACCAGCTCCGGGCCAGCGAGTCGGGCGTCTTCGCGTAGTCGTGCGCGAAGTGGTGCTCACCCGGCGCGTACCCCGCGGACACCGGGTACGCGTCGGCCCGCTCGGGCTCCAGGGCCACGAGGCGCTGCTCCCGCACCAGGCGGCCGAGCCGGTCCGCCGCCGCCTCCGCGCGCGGGCGGTCGGGCGCGCCGTCGAGGAAGGCGACCGCCGCCTGGATCTCGTACGGATGCGACTTGTCCAGCGACTCGACGGCCTGCCAGCAGAAGTCGGTGGCCCGGAACAGCCAGGCGTGCCAGACCTCATTGCGGTGCAGCAGGCCCACCACGGGACCCGTGGCGAGCAGCTCGCTGGGCGGGTCGTCCACCACGGGCACGAAGGGCGCCAAGGGGTAGCCGCGCTGGCTGGGATGGATCGCGGGCAAGGCGCCCTCGGCCGTCGAGACCGACGTCAGGTAGCGGCACACGCGCTCCACGCGCAGGCCGCCGCAGCGGCCGATGGAGTCCAGCACCCGCAGGGCGTGCCCGGCGTGCAGGGGCTGGCTCACGGGCCCGCGCAGATCGGGCTCGAGCGCGTGGCCGTACCCGCCGTCCGCGTTGCCGTACGCGGCCAGCGCCGTCTCCACCGCGTCCGCGCCGTCGTCGCCACCCGCACCGTCCGCGCCGTGCGCGCCGTTCAGGAAGTGGTACGCGAACCGTCGCTGTTCGAGGACGCGCGCGGTGAGCCAGACGAACTGCTCGGCGCGCGCGAGGGGGGAGGACGCGGCGTGCGAGGACGCTCCGTTTTCGGCCATGCTCCGACCGTAGGGCGGAAAGAGCCGACGACAAGCCCTCCGGGCCCGGCTGCACTCTCAGGGGCGCGATACTGGACGCATGCGGTTGACGGTCTTCTGGCAGCGAATGGCGGCACACTTCGGCGCGGGGTACGCGGACTCCTTCGCGCGCGACCACGTGATGTCCGAGCTCGGCGGGCGGACGGTGCTGGAGGCGCTGGACGCGGGCTGGGACGCGAAGGACGTCTGGCGCGCCGTGTGCACGGCCATGGACGTGCCGTCCGACAGGCGCTGACCCGCGCGCGGGAGCGCGGCCCGGGTGTGCGGCACTGTCCGTGTCCCGCGCTGGTGTCGTCGGTGTCGTCGGGGTCCCGCGCCGGTGCTGTCGAGGTTCCGTGCCGGAGCCGTTGATGTCCCGTACCGGTGCTGTCGGGGTCCCGGGGGCTCCGAGTCGTGGAGTCGTGCCCGGACGTCCTCCCGCACCGATGCCCCCGGGACCGCGCGCAAGCTCCGGGCGACCCTCCCGGGGCTTCTCCGACCGCCCCGGGGGCACCCCCGTTCCGCCGCTGACCGCACCGTGCGCGAGCGCCGGACGCCCGAGATCAGGGGGCGACGGCATAAAGCCCGCGGCGTGGGTGAGACTGGCACGGTGGCACCGAGAGACGACAGCGCGCAGAGCACTTCAGAGGCCGTGGCACCGCCCGGCACGACCCCGCCCGCCCAGCCCCCCGCCGGGGCCGAGCAGGGACGCGGCGCAGGCATGCCGCGCTGGCTGCCGCGAGCCATGGTGCTCGCGCTGGCGCTGGTCGCCTGCTTCCAGCTCGGGAGCTGGGCCTTTCACCAGCTCACCGGGCTGCTGATCAACATCCTGATCGCGTTCTTCCTCGCGCTCGCCGTCGAGCCCGCCGTGAGCTGGATGGCGGCGCGCGGCATGCGCAGGGGGCTGGCGACCGGCATCGTCTTCCTCGGCGTCATCGTCGCCGGTGCGGGCTTCGTCACGATGATGGGCTCGATGCTCGCGGGCCAGATCGTCGACATGGTCGAGGACTTCCCCGACTACCTGGACCGGGTCATCGGCTGGATCAACCAGAACTTCGACACGGACCTGTCCCGCGTCGAGGTCCAGGACAGCCTGATCCACTCCGACTGGCTGCAGAAGTACGCGCAGAACAGCGCGAGCGGCGTCCTGGACGTCTCGGCACAGGTGCTCGGCGGCCTCTTCCGGCTCCTGACGATCCTGCTGTTCTCGTTCTACTTCGCCGCCGACGGGCCGCGGCTGCGGCGCGCGCTGTGCTCCGTGCTGCCGCCCGCCAAGCAGGCCGAGGTGCTGCGCGCGTGGGAGATCGCGGTCGACAAGACCGGCGGCTACTTGTACTCGCGCGGCCTGATGGCGCTGATCTCCGGGATCGCGCACTACATCCTGCTGCAGATCCTGGAGGTGCCCTACGCGCCCGCCCTCGCGGTGTGGGTGGGACTGGTCTCCCAGTTCATCCCCACGATCGGCACCTACCTGGCGGGCGCCCTGCCGATGCTGATCGCCTTCACCGTGGACCCCTGGTACGCGCTGTGGGTGCTGGGCTTCGTAGTGATCTACCAGCAGTTCGAGAACTACGTCCTGCAGCCGAAGCTCACCGCCAAGAGCGTGGACATCCACCCGGCGGTGGCCTTCGGATCGGTGATCGCGGGCACGGCGCTCCTCGGCGCGGTCGGCGCGCTGATCGCCATCCCGGCGGTGGCGACCCTCCAGGCCTTCCTGGGGGCGTACGTCAAGCGCTACGACGTCACGGACGACCCGCGGGTGCACGGACACCGCCGCCGCGGCGGCACGTCGCTGCTCACCCGGGTCCGGCGCGCACTGACCCAGCCGCGCCGCGACGCCTGACGCGGGCAGCGTCCGAGGGCTCTCCGGGACCCTCCCGCGAGCCGGGCCCGGCGAGGCTCGGAGCGGAGGCCCGGAGAGAGGTTCGGAGCGGAGGCCCGGCGACGCTTGAAGCGCGGGTTCCGCCGTCGCCGCCCTCGGCGGGCGGGCCCGCGTGGTGCGCTTGACAGCAAAATCGAACATCCATTCTGATGGGGGCTCCGGCGGCGATTTTCCGGGGGTTCACGGGGGGATCCCCGGGCACGCCGGTGGATTTTCGGCGGGCTGCGGGCCGCGAGTTATCCACAGGCCGGACGGGCGTCGGGACGCATTGTCAGTGGCAGGCGCTAGCGTCTTTGACGTGAAGCGATCGACTCAAGCAAACCGGGTGGAACCCATGGCAGGAACCGACCGCGAGAAGGCGCTCGACGCCGCGCTCGCACAGATTGAACGACAATTCGGCAAGGGCGCAGTGATGCGCATGGGCGAGCGGTCCCAGGAGCCCATCGAGGTCATCTCCACCGGCTCGACCGCGCTCGACGTCGCGCTCGGTGTCGGCGGCATCCCGCGCGGCCGTGTGGTGGAGATCTACGGCCCGGAGTCCTCCGGTAAGACGACCCTCACCCTGCACGCCGTGGCCAACGCGCAGCGGGCCGGCGGCGCCGTCGCCTTCGTGGACGCGGAGCACGCCCTCGATCCGGAGTACGCGAAGAAGCTCGGCGTCGACATCGACAACCTCATCCTGTCCCAGCCGGACAACGGCGAGCAGGCGCTGGAGATCGTCGACATGCTGGTCCGCTCCGGCGCCCTCGACCTGATCGTCATCGACTCCGTCGCGGCCCTCGTGCCCCGCGCGGAGATCGAGGGCGAGATGGGCGACTCGCACGTGGGTCTGCAGGCCCGCCTGATGAGCCAGGCCCTGCGGAAGATCACCAGCGCGCTCAACCAGTCGAAGACCACCGCGATCTTCATCAACCAGCTCCGCGAGAAGATCGGCGTGATGTTCGGCTCCCCGGAGACCACGACCGGTGGCCGCGCGCTGAAGTTCTACGCCTCGGTGCGCATGGACATCCGCCGCATCGAGACCCTGAAGGACGGCACGGACGCGGTGGGCAACCGCACCCGCGTCAAGGTCGTCAAGAACAAGGTCGCGCCGCCCTTCAAGCAGGCCGAGTTCGACATCCTCTACGGCCAGGGCATCTCCCGCGAGGGCGGCCTGATCGACATGGGCGTGGAGCACGGCTTCGTCCGCAAGGCCGGCGCCTGGTACACGTACGAGGGCGACCAGCTCGGCCAGGGCAAGGAGAACGCCCGCAACTTCCTGAAGGACAACCCCGACCTCGCCAACGAGATCGAGAGGAAGATCAAGGAGAAGCTGGGCGTCGGTGTCCGCCCTGACGCCGCCGAGAGCGAGCCCGGCGCGGACGCCACGGCCGCGGTCCCGGCGGACGACGCCGCCAAGTCGGTGCCCGCCCCCGCGGTGAAGGCCACCAAGAAGGCCGCGGCGGCCAAGAGCTAGGCCGTGACGCGACGTACCGAGTGGCCGGACCCCGTGGACCCGCCGAGGCGCGACCGCGGGCACGGCGGCGCTCCGGACGGCACGGGCACCGATGCCGACGGCCTGTGGAGCGATGACCAGGAGGGCCGAGGCGGTGGCGGACGCCGCCGTAGGCGACGTGGCGCCTTCGGCGGCCATCAGGACAGCGGTTCCCCGCCCTCGTCGAGGGCCGAGGACGGGGAACCGCCGACGGGGGACCTGGCTGAGCGGGCGCGGGCCATCTGCCTGCGCCTGCTCACCGGGACACCCCGTACGCGCAAGCAGTTGGCCGACGCCTTGCGCAAGCGCGACATCCCCGACGAGGTGGCCGAGGAGGTCCTCTCCCGCTTCGAGGAGGTCGGGCTGATCAACGACGAGGCCTTCGCCGACGCCTGGGTCGAGTCCCGGCACCACGGCCGGGGCCTGGCCCGGCGGGCCCTGGCGCGCGAGCTGCGCACCAAGGGTGTGGACTCGGCACTGATCGAGGAGGCCGTCGGTCAGCTCGACGCCGAGCAGGAGGAGGCCACCGCCCGCGAGCTCGTCGCCCGCAAGCTGCGCTCCACCCGAGGCCTCGACCGCGACAAGAGACTGCGCCGCCTCGCGGGGATGCTGGCTCGCAAGGGCTATCCGGAAGGGATGGCGCTGCGCGTGGTGCGCCAGGCCCTGGAGGAAGAAGGGGAGGACACCGAAGACCTGGAGTACTGACGGCCTGGGCGGGTCCGGGCTGCACCGGCGGTGAGGCCCCGGACCGGGCGCTGAGCTACCGGGGTGGGGTTAACCCCCCGGGCAAGACGCCTGGTCGCCGCAGCGCACAGGAACCTGTGCACAGGCGACTGTGTACGCATGGTTCACGACCCAGGCAACCACGGCGATGAGGGTGGGGCCTCCGCGCCCGGCAGGACCTCCGCGCCCGTCGACGCCCCGTCCGCCGACGCCGCGTCCGGCCCCGAAGAGCTATGCGACCTGCGCGTGCTCAAGGCGCTCGCGCAGCCCCGGCGGCAACAGATCCTGCAGCACCTCACCGTGCACGGGCCCGCCACCTCCGCGACGCTGGCCCGCGCGCTGGGGTTGAACACCGGCGCGACCAGCTACCACCTGCGGGAACTCGCCCGGTACGGCTTCGTCGAGGAGACCGGGGCGAGCGGACACGGGCGCGAGCGCTGGTGGCGCGCGGTGCCCGGGGACCGTCGCTTCCCGCCGCGCAGTCGGCAGAACGCCGAGACGCGCCTCGTCATGGACGAGCTGAACCACCTCGCGTACGTCGCCGACCTGGAACTCTTCGAGCAGCTCCAGCGCGAGGGCGGCGGCCACGAGGCCGGCGAATGGGCCGATGCCTTCCCCTACTCGCGCGGCACGATGCGGTTGACGGCGGCCGAACTGCGCGGGTTCTTCGAGGAGTACATCGCGCTCCTCAACCGCTACAAGCGCTCCGACGCCGACACCCCGCCCGGGGCCCGCACCGTCCTCACTCGGTTCCTGGCCTTCCCCGCGCCGGCCACTCCTCCGACCACCCCTCCGGCCACCGCCCCGCTCACCGCGTCGGCAGCCGCCGAGGTGCCGCCCGGCGTGCTGGAACCTGCCCCCGGGGCCTCGCCCTCCGCAGGCGCCTGCGACTCCGACGACCGCGAAGGGACCGAGACCTCATGATGCTGGGCTACGCGCTGCGGACCATCCGCGCCCGGAAAGGCGGCTTCCTGGGGGCCTTCGTGGCCCTGATGTGCGCCGCCGCGCTCATCACGGCCTGCGGCACCCTCCTGGAGACCGGACTGCGCGGCACCATCCAAACCGAGCGCTACGCCGCCGCCCCCGTGCTCGTCTCCGCCGACCAGAACGTGCACCGGACCACCGTCAAGCACAAGAAGGGCAAGACCAAGGTCAAGCACAAGACGAAGCCGATAGCCGAACGGGCCTGGCTGCCGCGCGCCATCGGGAAACGGCTCGACGGAGTGCCGGGCGTCGGCACGGTCGTGCCCGAACTCACCTTCATGGCCGAGCCGTTGCTGCCCGGAGCCGGAGCCGGTGACGCCGATCGGCCCGCCTACGGGCACGCCTGGTCCTCGGCCGCGCTCACACCCTTCAGGATCATCGACGGCCGGGCCCCGCGCGCCGCCCCCGACCTCGTCATCGACCGCGGCCTCGCCGACCGCGCCCGCCTCGCACCCGGGGACCGGCTCACCGTCCAGTCGACGCAGGCCCCGCGTACGTACCGCGTCACGGGCATCGCGGCTCCCGACAGCAGGGGAGAGGCTCTGGCGCACCAGACCGCGCTCTTCTTCTCCGCCCGCGAGGCCGAGCGGCTCGCGGACCGCCCCGGCCAGGTCACCGCCTTCGGTGTCCTGCCGGCCGAGGGCACCTCCGTCGACGCGCTCAGGGCGGCGGTCAAGAAGGCGCTGCGCGGCACGACCGCGCAGGTCAGCAGCGGTGACGGGAGAGGACCCGTCGAGTTCCTCGACGCGGCCGGCGCGCGCGTGAAGCTCGTCAGCATGGGCGGCGTGATGGGCGGCACATCGCTGCTCGTCGCCGTCCTCGTGGTCGTCGGCACCTTCGCCCTGTCCATCCAGCAGCGGCACCGCGAACTCGCCCTCCTGCGGGCCGTCGCCGCGACCCCCCGGCAGGTGCGTGCGCGCCTCGGACGCGAGGCCCTCCTCGTCGGGGCCGCCGCGGGCACACTCGGTTCGCTGGCGGGCATCCCGCTCGGGGCGCTGCTGTACGGGGAGTTCGGGGACAGCGGGGTGGTTCCCGCGACGCTGGACCGCGTCGTGAGCGTCTTCCCGCCGCTCGTCGCCGTCGCCGCGACGGTGTGCGGCGCGTGGGCGGCCGCACGGCTCTCCGCCCGCCGCATCGCCCGCATCCGCCCGGGAGAGGCCCTGGCCGAGGCGCGCGTGGAGCGTGCGCGGCCCTCCTGGGCGCGCGTCGCCGCGGGCCTGTTCTTCCTCGCGGGCGGCGTCGTGCTCGTGCTCGTCCTCAGCGTGCTGCGCACCGAGCCCGCCTCGACCCCCGTGACGTTCCTGGCCGTGGTGGTCCTGGCGGTCGCCGTCTCCCTCCTCGGCCCGCTCCTCGTCAGAGGAGCGGCGGCCCTGCTCGGACACCTGCTGCTGCGCCGCACGGGGCCGACCGGGCGGCTCGCGCACGCCAACCTCCGCGGCAACGCGGCCCGTATGGCCGCCGCCGTCACCCCGCTCGTCCTGCTCATCGGCATGACGTGCACGGTGCTCTTCGTCCAGCCCACGCTCACGGCCGCCGCCCGCGCGCAGGCACGCGACGGCGTCCGCGCTGACTGGACGCTCACCGCGCACGGCCCCGGCGTACCGGAGCAGGCCGCGCGGCGGCTGCGGGCGGCCGACGGTGTCGGGGCGGTCACCGAGGTCGTCCGCACCACGGTGCGCGTCGGGCTCGACAAGTACCCGGCGCAGGGCGTGACCCCGGCCGGGCTGACCCGCACCTGGGACCCGGACGTCACCGCGGGCACGCTGACGTCCTTCGGCGCGGGCGACATCGCCGTCAGCGAGCTGGCCGCCGACCAGCTCGGCCTCGCACCGGGCAGCCGCCTCGCACTCACGCTCGGCGACGGCACCCCGGCCACGCTGACGGTCCGCGCCGTCTACGCACGCGGGCTCGGCTTCGGTGACCTGACCATGGCGCACGACCTGGTCGCCCGCCACGTCGACAACCCGCTCGCCGCCACGGTCCTCGTCCGGAGCGACCGTACGAAGGAACAACTCGCGGCGGCCCTGGAGAAGTTCCCGCAGGTGCGGGTGGAGTCCGCGGACGCCGTGGACCGGCTCCAGGCCGAACGCGGGCAGTCGAGCGCCGACGTGAACCTCCTGGCCATGGGCCTGGTCCTGGCCTTCACCGCGATCGCCGTCGTCAACACGCTCGCGATGTCGGTCTCGGAGCGGGTACGGGAGTTCGCGCTGCTCCGGCTCGCGGGTGCCACGCGGCGCCAGGTCCTGCGGATGCTGCGCGCCGAGGCGCTGTCGGTGCTGCTCATCGCGACGGCACTGGGCAGCGGTGTCGCCTTCGCCGTCCTGACCGCGTTCAGCGTCGGCATGACCGGTTCGGCAACCCCGGCGGCCCTGCCGTTGCTGTACGCCGCGGTGGTCGCCGCCGCGGGACTGCTCGCCCTGGCCGCCACGGCGCTCCCGGGCCGCGCCGCACTGCGGCCCCTCCCGGTCACGATGACGACGGCCAAGGAGTGAGTCCCCTGGGGGCACAGCTCTGGACAGTGGTGCCTCAGGAGCGTGGGAACGGCATGTGGCTGTAAGGGGCGCTACGCAATGGTGGTAGCCCCTTACAACCCGGCGATTTCGCCGCCGAGTTCACAAGCTGCTCAACCACTTCCGCCACGTCCGTGGTCTAGGTACTCGAGTACTCGAGTGGCCCGTCCGCCGCGCGCGCCGCGACAGAACGTCGCCCGCGACGGCCCGTACGGGCGCGGCCCACGGCTGACCACGGACGACCCCAGACTCCCGGGAGTGCGAAATGACGACGTCGACAACGGTACGGAACAGAGCGAAGGCCGGCGTGGTGGGTCTCGCGGCGGCCGCGCTGGCGGGCACCGCCTTCACCGCCCCCGCCGAGGCGTCGCCGGACCCGGCCCCCGCGACCGGCCACCACCGGGTGACGCAGCGCGCCATGGACGCGGCCGTGAAGGCCGGGGTCCCCGGCATCACCGCACAGGCCCGGGACGCCGACGGCGTCTGGAAGGCGGCGTCCGGCGTCGGCAACCTGAAGACGGGCGAGCCGCGCGGCAAGCACGACCGGTTCCGGGTCGGCAGCATCACCAAGACGTTCGTCGCGACGGTCCTCCTCCAGATGGAGGCCGAAGGGCGGCTCGATCTCGACGACAAGGTGGAGCGCCACCTGCCCGGCATGGTGCGGGGCAACGGCAACGACGGCCGCAAGATCACCGTACGGCAGCTCCTGAACCACACCAGCGGCCTGTTCGACTACCTCGCCGACAAGAAGTACAGCAGGACGTACCTGGAGGGCGACGGCTACCTCCGGCACCGCTACGACACGCTGCCGCCCGAGAAGCACGTGAAGGTGGCCCTCTCCCACAAGCCGAACTTCCGGCCCGGCACCGACTTCTCGTACTCCAACACCAACTACGTGCTCGCCGGGCTGATCATCGAGAAGCTCGGCAAGAGGACCTACGAGAAGGAGGTCCGCGAGCGCATCATCAAGCCCCTGGGGCTGAAGGAGACGTCCAACCCCGGCAACGGCGTCCACCTGCCCCGGCCGAGCAGCCGCGGCTACGCCAAGCTCTTCCCCGCGCAGCCGAACCGGATCGACGACATCACCGAGATGAACGGCTCGCAGGGCTGGGCCGACGGCGACATCATCTCCAGCGCGGGCGACCTCACCCGCTTCTACCGTGCCCTGATGCGCGGGAAGCTGCTGCCGCCGCGGCAGTTGAAGGCCATGAAGACCACCGTCAACGACCCGGAGTCCACCGGTTTCGCCTACGGGCTCGGCCTCGGGAAGCTCACGACGAGCTGCGGCACCACCCTCTGGGGCCACGCCGGGGGCATGGTGGGATGGCTCTCCATGGCCGTCACCACCGAGGACGGCAGCCACCAGCTCGCCTACAATCACAACGGCGACTGGGTGGGGGACCTCTCCCCGGTCATGAACGCCGAGTACTGCGGTACGTCGTCCCGCTCACGCTGAAGCCGCTGAGCCTGCGCCCGCTCACGCTGAGCCCCACGCGCGCGTGCGCACCCCCGGCAGGACACCGGGGGTGCGCACGCGGTCACGCGGACACCGGGTACCCGGCCGCCTTCCACGCCTGGAAGCCGCCGACCAGGTCGGTCGCGTGGCGCAGGCCGAGCTGGCGCAGGGAGTGGGCCGCGAGGCTCGACGCGTAGCCCTCGTTGCAGAGGACGACGATCCGCAGGTCGTGGCGGTCCGCCTGCGGGGCGCGGTGGCTGCCCTGGGGGTCGAGGCGCCACTCCAGTTCGTTGCGCTCGACGACCAGTGCCCCCGGGATCAGGCCGTCGCGGTCGCGCAGGGCCGCGTACCGGATGTCGACGAGCAGGCCCCCCGTGCGGCCGATCTCGTACGCCTGCCGCGGTGTGACCCGGTCGAGGCCATCGCGTACCCGTTCCAGCAACTCGTCTATGCCCACGGGGGCGAGCGGCTCCGCCGTGATCAGCGGGGCCGCGGTCACCCCCGGAATGCCGTTCAGCTCCAGACCCGCGCTCACTGCCAGTCCTCCGGACGCTCGACGTGCTCCAGACGTAGCACGTCGCCGGTGCGGCTGTAGCGGCGGATCCGCGGAAGTGGCGGGTAATAGGCGTGCACGGAGACGGCGTGGTCCGTGCGCGACTGGTTGAACACCTCGTGCACGTGGTTGCGGCCGAACGCCCGCCCCTGTCCGGCGGGCAGCAGCCGTTCGCGGTCGATGCCCTCGGTGAGTTCCAGGGTCTTCCAGCCGTCGGTGGGGAGCCGGGCGGCGAGGGAGTTCTCCTTGAGGGTGCCCGAGGCAGTGGTGAAGGCGCCGACCGACTCGGCGTGGTCGTGCCAGCCGGTGCCGGTGCCGGGCGGCCAGCCGATCAGCCAGGCCTCACTGCCGCCCGGACCCTCGAGACGCACCCAGGTGCGGCCCTGCGGGTCCAGGGGGAGGGAGGCGACCAGGTCGGCGTCGGCGGCGGCGCGGCGCACGAAGTCGAGCAGCTCCGCCGAGGTGGGCGCGGGCGCGCGGGAGCCGGCGGGGGAGGGAAGGGAAGGGGGTGAGGGGAGTGAGGGGAGGGGGGTGGATCCGGAGACAGACGCAGACATGGTGGACCGTCCAGTGAGTTCGCGTGCGGGCGCGCCGGAACCGGGCGCGCGAGAGGCGGAGAAGGCGAAGTCAGATGGACGGGTGACACACGCAGCCCGCGTAGCGGACGAGGTCCATGTGGACCCTCCGCCACAAGCGGACAGCGGTGTCGGTCATGATCCGGAGTAGACCATGACCGTGGGACACGGTCAACTCGCTCTCCCCGTGTGGGCGAGCGCGCTCCCGTCTCAACTGCCGTTGTCCCCGGGGGCGGGACGGGTGCCGCGGTGGGGGGCGGATGCGCGCGCGGACCCGCGCGGGGAGGCGCTGTCGCGCCCGCCCGACGCGCCAGCGCCGGGTCCGGCCGCCTCCGCGCCGGTCGCGCCAGTCGTCCCTGTCGCGCCGGTCGCTCCGGACGGGCTCTTCCGGGACTCGACCCGGCCTGTGGGCTGGGGCGGACCTGCGGACTCGCGCGCGGCGGTGGGGCCGCTCGTGCCTGCGGGCCCTCCCGCTTCCGGGGACCCTCCCGTGGGGTTCCCTCCTGGGCGAACGGGCCCTTCCACGGGGGTCCCTCCTTGGCGTACGGGCCTTCCCGGCCTCGTGGGTGCCGTGCCTGCGGGGTTTCCCGGCTCCGCGGACGCGGCCGTGCCGGAGGCGGACCCTGGCACCGCAGAGGAGGATCCATTCGCCCCGGAAGAGGCGGACCCACCGGCTCCGGCGGCGGGCCCGTTCGTCCCCGCGGCGGGCCCGCTCGCCCCGGAGGAGACGCCACTCGCTCCGGAGGAGGTCGCCTTCGCCCCGGAGGAGGCCCCCTTCGCCCCGGAGGCAGTGCTTCCGCGGCCCTTCTTGGCGGCCCCGCCCCGGCCCGCGCGCCCCTTCGCCGGCGTCTCCGGTGGCGCCACCCGGCCGAGGGCCGCCTCCGTGGCCGCGTACAGCTCCGCGGGCCGTACGCCGCTCAGCGCGGTGACCAGATGCCCGTCAGGCCGTACGAGGAGCACCGTGTGCGCGGCCGCGCCGGGGTAGCTCTCGGCGACGAGCAGTTCGGCGGGGCACGGCAGGGCGGACACCGCCGCCGCGAGGCGGGGCATGATCCCGGCCGTCATCCAGTGCCGCCGGTCCCACACGAGGGTGCCCGGGGCCACGAGGACGACCAGGAACTGGCTGAGGCCGAGGCGGCCCCGCAGCCGTACGTAGGAGCCGTCGGGAGCCGTCACCCCCACATCGACGACCGGAGCGCCCGGCTCCGTGGCCACCTCCACGGTCGAGTCCGAAGGCCCGGGTGTCAGGGGGGAGTTGGCGTGCGCCGCTGGTGCACCGAGCTGGCCGCACCCCACATGGCCGTCCGTGAGCAGCGTCTCCTGGCCGCGTGCCGCCCCGGGGACGTACGCGCGCAGGCCACCGCCCCCGCGGAGCGCGGGCAGCGCCTGGTCAGCGGCGCGCAGGCGCGCGGCGACGGCGGCGCGCCGCTCCACCTGGTAACTGTCGAGCAGTGCGCCCCCCGCGCCGTGGTGCCAGGCGTGGGCCAGCTTCCACGCGAGGTTGTCCGCGTCCCGCAGGCCCTCGTCCAGGCCCTGGGTACCGAGGGTGCCCAGGAGGTGGGCGGCGTCCCCGGCCAGGAAGCAGCGACCGGCCCGCCAGCGCCGGGCGAGCCGGTGGTGGACCGTGTGGACGCCGGTGTCCAGGAGCTCGTACGGCGGTGTGGACGAGCCCCCGCACCAGCCCCCCAGGGTCTCGCGGAGGCGGGACAGGAGGGCGTCGGGGGTGACCAGGTCACCGCGCGGGGGCAGCAGCCAGTCGATCCGCCACAGGCCGCCCGCCAGGGGGCGCGCCGTCACCTCGGTCCCCGCGCCGCGCCACGGAGGGTTACGGTGCAGCAACGCTTCGCCTGGCCACGGGAGTTCCGCCCGGAGGACGGCGACCGCGTGCCGCTCGACCGCCGTACGCCCCGGGAAGCGGATGTCGAGCAGTTTGCGGACCGTCGACCGGGGCCCGTCGCAGCCGATCAGATAACTCCCTCGCCACCAGGCGTCCTTGTGCCCCCGGGTGTGAGCCGTGACCCCGGAGGCGTCCTGGTCCAGGGCGTCCAGCTTGCTCTCCACGGCGACCTTCACGAGCCGCTCGTCGGCGATGGCGTCACGCAGCGCACCCGTCAGCACGTGCTGGGGGACGTGCAACGGCGAGGGCAGCTCGTCACTGAACGTGAGCTGCCGGGTCACCTGCTTCCGTCGCATCGACCGCCACCCGCTCCACCGCGCGCCCGTGCTCACACCGCCGAAGGAGCCGCCGGCCAGACGCTCGACGAGCGCGGCGGTGTCCTCCCGCAGCACGGCGGTCCGCGCGGGCCGCTGCTCGTCCTTGCCGGGCCCCTCGTCGAGGACGACGGTGGGAACGGAGTGGCGGGCGAGAGCCAGGGCCAGGGTGAGGCCCACGGGGCCCGCACCGGCGACGATCACCGGGTCCACGGCGTACGGCCTCCTGCCATGACGGCTTGCGAGCGCCGGACGTACGTACAGGAAATGGCAGTTGAAACCCGGTGCACGATCACAGAACGTATGCAACCCACTGCCGGTGCTTGCGTCAAGCGACGAAGGCAGTGGCGTGGCCGCCACTGCCTTCGTTCTTACGGATCATCGGGTGAGTGCCCGGGGAGGACTCACTGGCCGGTGCCGCCCCCGCCGCCTCCGTCGCCCGTGCCGCCCATCACGCCGCCGCCGAGGGCGCCGCCCCCGTCACCGGTGGCCGCCGTTCCGGCCACGGCGGCCACGGGCACCATCGCACCCGTGGACTTCTTGCCGCGCCGCAGCCGTCCCTCCAGCCAGGAGGCGAACGTGGTGAGGATGAAGTTGATGACTACGAAGATCAGCGCGACGACGGTGAAGCTGGCGATGACGTTGGCGCCGTAGTAGCCGCTCATCGTGCTGACGGTCGACAGCAACTCGGAGAACGTGAGCAGGGCGCCGCCGAGCGCGGTGTCCTTCACGATGACCACGAGCTGGCTGACGATCGCGGGCAGCATCGCGGTGACCGACTGCGGCAGCAGCACGGACCGCATGGTCTGGCCCTTGCGCAGGCCGATCGCCTTTGCTGCCTCGGTCTGGCCCTTGGGCAGGGCGAGGATGCCCGCCCGCACGATCTCCGCGAGTACGGAGGCGTTGTACAGGACGAGGCCGGTCACGACCGCGTACATGGGGCGGTCGTCGGAGGGGACGTCGCTGTACTCGGCGAAGGCCTGGTTGGCGAACAGCATGAGGATCAGGACCGGGATCGCGCGGAAGAACTCCACGACCGATCCGGCCACGATACGGACCCACAGGTGGTCCGAGAGGCGTGCGATGCCGAGCACGGCGCCCAGCGGCAACGCGAGGACCATGGAGTACGCGGCGGCCTTGAGCGTGTTCTCCAGACCGGGCCAGATGTATGTCGTCCAGGCCCTGCTGTCCGTGAAGAAGGGCTTCCACATCACCCAGTCGAGCTGCCCCTTGTCGGACAGCGCGCGGTAGACCCACCAGCACAGAAGACCGGCGGCGATGACGAAGACCACCGAATAGATGAGGTTGCGCCGCTTGGCGCGCGGCCCCGGGACGTCGTAGAGGACGGTATTCATCGCTTGACCGCCACCTTCTTGCTGAGCCAGCCGAGGATCAGACCGGTCGGAAGAGTGAGGCAGATGAATCCGAATGCGAAGACGGCAGCGATCGCGATCGTCTGGGCCTCGTTCTCGATCATGTTCTTCATCAGCAGGGCCGCCTCGGCGACACCGATCGCGGCGGCCACGGTGGTGTTCTTCGTGAGCGCGATCAGCACGTTGGCGAGCGGGGCCACCACAGAGCGGAAGGCCTGCGGGAGCACGACGAGGGTGAGGACCTGGGTGAAGTTCAGACCGATCGCCCGCGCGGCCTCGGCCTGCCCGACCGGCACGGTGTTGATGCCCGAGCGCAGCGCCTCACAGACGAAGGCAGCCGTGTAGGCGGTCAGACCGAGCACGGCGAGGCGGAAGTTGACGCTGTCGACGTCCTCCGCGCCCAAGTTGACGGCCAGCGTCTGGTTCAGGCCGAGCGAGGTGAAAACAATGATGATGGTGAGCGGAATGTTCCGCACGACGTTGACATAGACGGTGCCAAATCCACGCATCAGGGGCACAGGGCTGACACGCATGCCCGCCAGCATGGTTCCCCATATCAGGGAGCCGACCGCTGAGAGTCCGGTGAGTTTCACCGTCTCCCAGAAGGCTCCCCACAGGTCATAGCCTTCAAGAAAGTCGAACATTATCCCGCGCTTCCGCGTTGGAAGGACAAGCGAGGCGTGCCGCTGTCGCGAGCGGCACGCCCCTCACATCCTGCTTACTTGACAATGTCGCCGATCTTCGGCGCGGGCTCGTGCTTGTAGTTGGCCGGGCCGAAGTTCTTCTTCACGGCCTCGTCCCAGGCCTTGTCCTTGACCATCTTGGTCAGCGCGTCGTTGATCTTCTTCTTGAGGTCGGAGCCCTTCTTGACGCCGATGCCGTAGTTCTCGTTGGTCATCTTGAAGCCGCCGAGCTTGAACTTGCCCTGGAAGTTCTTCTGGGCGGCGTAACCGGCGAGGATGGAGTCGTCGGTGGTGAGGGCGTCGATGACCTTGTTCTGCACGCCGGTCAGGCACTGCGAGTACGCGCCGTAGCGCTGGAGCTGGGCCTTGGGGGCCAGCTTGTCCTTGATGTTCTGCGCCGACGTCGACCCGGTCACCGAGCACAGCTTCTTGCTGTTCAGGTCCTTCGGGGACTTGATGGAGTCGTCATCGGCACGGACCAGGACGTCCTGGTGCGCCAGCAGGTACGGACCCGCGAAGTCGACCTTCTCCTCGCGCTCCGGCGTGATCGAGTACGTCGCGGCGATGAAGTCGACGTCACCGCGCTGGAGCATCGTCTCGCGGTCGGCGCTCTTGGCTTCCTTCCACTCGATGTCCCCCTCCTTGTAGCCCAGTTCCTTGGCGACATAGGTGGCGACGTCGACGTCGAAGCCCTCGTACTTGCCGTCCGGCGTCTTCTGGCCCAGGCCCGGCTGGTCGAACTTGATGCCGATCGTGATCTTCTTGCCCCCGCCGGAGCCCTTGTCGTCCTTGTCGTCACCGCCGCACGCGGTGGCGGTGAGGGAGAGCGCGAGCAGGACCGAGGCTGCCGCGGTGACCTTGCGAACCTTCATGGTGAACATCCTTCGTGTCGGCGGAGGTTGGGGGAGACGCTGCCGGGCGTCCGGAGGTGAGGGGGCGCCCCCTGCGGGCGGGGCGCCGGCGCGGCACGTCAGTGGTGCAGGATCTTCGACAGGAAGTCCTTGGCACGGTCACTGCGCGGGTTGCTGAAGAACTGGTCCGGAGTGGCCTCTTCGACGATCCGGCCGTCCGCCATGAACACCACGCGGTTCGCGGCCGACCGGGCGAAGCCCATCTCGTGGGTCACGACGACCATGGTCATGCCGTCCCGGGCGAGCTGCTGCATCACCTCGAGGACCTCGTTGATCATCTCCGGGTCGAGCGCCGACGTGGGCTCGTCGAAGAGCATCACCTTGGGGTCCATGGCGAGCGCGCGGGCGATCGCGACACGCTGCTGCTGGCCGCCGGAGAGCTGCGCCGGGTACTTGTCGGCCTGCGAGCCGACGCCCACGCGGTCGAGCAGGCCGCGGGCCTTCTCCTCCGCCTCCGCCTTGGCCGTCCTGCGCACCTTGACCTGGCCCAGCATCACGTTCTCGAGCACGGTCTTGTGCGCGAAGAGGTTGAACGACTGGAAGACCATGCCCACGTCGGCGCGGAGCCGGGCGAGCTCCTTGCCCTCCTGGGGCAGGGGCTTGCCGTCGATCGAGATGGCGCCGGAGTCGATGGTCTCCAGGCGGTTGATCGTGCGGCACAGGGTCGACTTGCCGGACCCGGAGGGCCCGATCACGACGACGACCTCGCCGCGGGCGATGGTCAGGTCGATGTCCTGGAGGACGTGCAGCGCGCCGAAGTGCTTGTTGACGTTCTTCAACACGACAAGGTCGTCCGCCGCGGGTATGGCGTCCTTGGTCACCGATACTTCGGTCACGGCTTGTTGCTCCATCCTCCTCGGGTTGGGAGGACAGTAGTAACCCGGTGCGACCAGCGTCATTACATCTGAGGGGAAATTGAGCATAACGATCCGGCCGCAACCGGACACTTTGTGTGAACGGGGCGCCGGGCGCGCGTACCGGGTGCATAACGGAACGTGTCCGTGACCCGAAGGGTCTTGACGCGGTCCTTTGCCATCGGCGTGGATGCCTTGGGGCGCCGCACGCGTCCCGTACCGCTGAGATCCGCGCGCACGCGCGCGTGGCCGACGCCCGTGGACACGGGCGGAGCGCCGCGTGAGCGGAAACGGAACATCCGATGAACCGCGGGCCCACGGCACCACCGGGACCCGTGGGAACCACCACACCACAGGGGGGCCGATGAGCTGGAGGGGGACCGCATGAGACTGCTCCTCGTCGAGGACGACGACCACGTGGCCGCCGCCCTCGCCGCGGTCCTGGCCCGGCACGGCTTCGCCGTCACCCACGCGCGCAGCGGCGAGGAGGCCCTCCAGGCCCTGCTGCCCGGCGAAGCGGCACCCTTCGGAGTGGTGCTCCTGGACCTCGGCCTGCCCGACCAGGACGGCTACGAGGTCTGCGGGAAGATCCGCAAGCGCACGTCGACCCCCGTCATCATGGTCACGGCCCGGGCCGACGTACGCTCCCGCATCCACGGTCTCAACCTCGGAGCCGACGATTACGTGGTGAAGCCCTACGACACCGGGGAGCTCATCGCCCGGATCCACGCCGTCACCCGGCGCCCGTCCGCCGGCACCGCGCCCGCCCCGGCCGAGACCGAGCTGCGGCTCGGCAACGTACGCATCGAACTGCCCACCCGGCAGGTCAGCGTGGACGGCACCCGGGTGCAGTTGACCCGCAAGGAGTTCGACCTGCTCGCCCTGCTGGCCCAGCGGCCCGGCGTCGTCTTCCGCCGGGAGCAGATCATCAGTGAGGTGTGGCGGACCAGTTGGGAGGGGACCGGCCGCACGCTGGAGGTGCACGTGGCCTCCCTGCGCGCGAAGCTGCACATGCCCGCCCTGATCGAGACCGTGCGCGGAGTCGGCTACCGGCTCGTCGCCCCGGCGTCGTAGCGGGCACAGGTGCGCGCCCGCCTCCTGCCGCTGCTCATCGTCCTGATGGCGGGCGTCCTGCTCGCCCTGGGCGTGCCCCTCGCGGTGAGCGTGGCCTCCGCCCAGCAGCAGAAGGTCGTCGTCGACCGCATCGACGACACCGCGCGCTTCGCCTCGCTCGCGCAGTTCGTCACGGAGCGCCCCGTCGGCTCACGCGTACGCGACAAGGACGAACGGCGCGAGACGCTCCAGAACGAACTCGACTACTACAACCAGGTCTACGGCATCAGGGCGGGCGTCTTCTTCCGGGACACGCTCCCCATGGCGCACGCCCCGGACGACTGGTTCCTGCCCGGCGTGGGCCACCCCGTACGCGACGCCTTCGAAGAGGCGCTGCGCTCCCGGGGCAGCCACGACCCGCCCCAGGTGTGGCCCTGGGAGGAGGACGGGCGCATCGTCGTGGCGTCCCCGGTGATCCGCGACGGCGACGTGATCGCCGTCGTCGTCACCGACTCGCCGACCGGGCGCATGCGCGCGCAGACCCTGCACGGCTGGCTGCTGATCGGCGCGGGCGAGTCGGCGGCGATGCTCCTCGCGGTCGGCGCGGCGCTGCGCCTCACCCGCTGGATCCTGCGCCCGGTGGGCGTTCTGGACGCGACCACGCACGACATCGCCACCGGCCGCCTCGCGTCCCGGGTCGCGGCGGCGGGCGGGCCGCCGGAACTGCGGCGCCTGGCCCGTTCGTTCAACGAGATGGCCGACCACGTCGAGGACGTGCTTGAGCAGCAGCGCGCCTTCGTCGCCGACGCCTCCCACCAACTGCGCAACCCCCTGTCCGCCCTGCTGCTGCGCATCGAGCTGCTCGCCCTGGAACTGCCCGAGGGCAACGAGGAGATCGCCTCGGTGCGCACGGAGGGCAAGCGACTGGCGCAGGTCCTCGACGACCTCCTGGACCTGGCGCTCGCCGAGCACGCGACGGCGGACCTCCGGCTCACCGACATCGGCGCGCTCGCGGCCGAGCGCGTGGCCGCCTGGCGGCCGCTCGCCGAGGAGCGGGGCGTGCTCCTGGAGGGGCACTGCCCGGCCACCACGGGGTGGGCGGACCCGATCGCGCTGTCCAGCGCCCTGGACGCGGTGATCGACAACGCCCTCAAGTTCACGCCCGAGGGGGAGCGCGTCGAGGTGCGGGTCGCCTCGGCCGACGGGACGGCGAGCGTCGTCGTCACCGACCGCGGCCCGGGCCTCACCGACGACGAGCTGGCCCGCGTCGGCGACCGCTTCTGGCGCAGCAACCGCCATCAGAACGTCAAGGGCTCCGGACTCGGCCTGTCCATCTCCCGGGCGCTGCTGGCCGCCGGCGGGGGCACCCTCGCGTACGAGCGTCACGAGCCGCACGGCCTGAAGGTGACGGTGGGCGTCCCCCGGCAGGCGCCCGGCGGCGAGAGGCCGGCGCTCAGGGCTTGACCGAGCGGTAGTAGCGCCGCGCGCCCTCGTGCAGGGCCAGGGGGTGGGTGTACAGGGCGGTCCGCAGGTCGACGAGTTGCGCGGCGTGCACGCGTGCGCCGATGCGGTCCCGGCTGTCGATGACCGTCCGGGTGAGGCCCTCCGTCAGCTCCGGGTCGACCCGGTCGGTGGTCACCAGGAGGTTGGCCACGGCCAGGGTCCGCACTGCGGCGTTCTGCTGGGCCTCGGGGTAGGCGTCGGCGGGCATCACGGCGGCCCGGTAGTAGCGCGACGCGCCGCCCTGTCGGTGCAGGGCGCCGACGAGGTCCCCGAGTGGTACGAGGCGGATGGCGACGTCCTCGGACAGCGCGCTCACGGACGAGGTGGGCAGGCCGCCGGACCAGAAGAACGCGTCGACCTTGCCGCGCCGCAGCAGGTCCGGGGCGGTGTCTATGCCGTTCGGCAGCGCCGTGACGTCCTTGTCCACATCCAGCCCGGCGGCCTTCAGGACGCGCTCCGCGATGAGCTGGACGCCCGAGCGCGGCTGCCCGACGGCGACCCGTCTGCCGCGCAGGTCCTGTGCCGTGTGGATGCCGGACGTGCGGCGCACCACGATGTGCACGTAGTCGTCGTACAGCCGCGCGCAGCCCCGCAGCCGCTCGGCGCCTGCCCCGCCGCTGAGGCGGTACTTCTCCACGGCGTCGGCGGCGGCGATCGTGAAGTCGGCCCGCCCGGTGGCCACCCGCTCCACGTTCTGCTGCGACCCCTCGCTGTTGAGCAGGTCGATGTCGACGTCGGGCATGTCCTTGGCCGCGGCGGTCCGCAGGAGCTGCCCGTACGTCTCGTAGACGGCGCCCTTGACGCCCGTACTGAAGGCCACCCGGCCCTGGGGCGACGACCCTCCCACCGGGAGCAGCCACCACAGGAGCAGCCCGAAGACCACGAAGGCGACGGCCGCCCCTTGGAGGGCGCGCCGTCGGCTGAGGCGGGGCAGGGCTGGCGACATGGGCGCGATCCTGCCACCGCTGCCGCCGTGCTGACCAGGGCCGGGGCCCGGGCCACGCGGTGCTCTAGCCCGCGACGGCTCGCAGCAGCAGCTCCTGGAGCGTGTCCTGCTCGCGGTCCGAGAGGCGGCTGAGAGGTGACTCCCGGGTGAGCGTGGCGATGAGGCGGTCGCGCAGGGCGGCCCCCTTGGGGGTGAGCACGAGCTGCTTGGCGCGCCGGTCGCTGGGGTGCGGCCGGCGCTCCACGAGGCCCTGCTCCTCCAGGCGGTCCGAGACGAACGTGGCGTTGGACGGCTCGCAGGACATCCGCTCCGCCAGCTCGCGCAGGGTCATCGGCCCGGTCAGCTCGCGCAGGGCGACGGCCTGCGGCGCGGTCAGGCCGAGGGCGGAGGCGTGCTCCCGCACGTGGCCCTCGATCCGCCGGGAGAGGGCGTTGACGAGGCCGCAGAGGCGCCGCTCGGCCTCGGCGAGGGTCTCGGCGGACAGGGCGGTCTGCGGTTCCGGGGGTTTCGCCGGGGTCCGGGCGGGAGCGGGAGTCTCCGAAGCAGGGGCTTCCGCCGGATTCTCCGGCTCCGTGGCCACCGGCTCGGGAGCCGCGGCCTCGGCCCGGGTCGCCTGCTCGCCGCCGAGAGCGCCGTCGCGCGTGTTCGCCATGGCCTCAGGGTACTCATCGCTGCAACTCAAATGGTTGCAACTCGAATGATTCTAGTTCTAACGTTCTGCTCGGCGGGGCGGACCACAGCCGCGCCGACGGCTGAACCGACTGCCCTGGAGGTCCCATGCCCGCGTCCGAGAACACCCTCGAAGCACACGCCGACGGCCCCGCGCTGCTGGGCGGGGAGGACGCCGCCGAGCGGCTGCGCCGACCGGGGCGCACCCGCACGTTCCGCCTCGGCGACCTGCGCGTCAGCTCCGTGGCCGACGGCGCCGTCCGCCTCAAGCCCCGCGGCTGGCTGCCCGCCTCGACGGCGAGCGACTGGGAGGCCCACGCGGACCACCTGGACGAGCACGGACACCTCGTGGCGAGCGTCGGCGGGCTGCTCGTCGAGCACGGCGACCGGGCCCTGCTCATCGACGCCGGCTACGGTCCCCAGGACGCCCCGGACGACCCGGGCAACGCCCTCATCGGCGCCCGGCGCAGCGGCGAGCTCCTGGCGAACCTCGCCGCGCTCGGCCGCGCCCCCGGGACGATCGAGGCGGTCGCCTTCACGCACCTGCACGGCGACCACCTGGGCTGGGCCTGGAACCCGGCACCCGGCGGCACGGAGCCCGCGTTCACCGGCGCCGCCTATCTGTTCGGCGAGCCCGAGTGGGAGCAGCGCCACCTGGCCGCGGACCACGGGGCGACCGGCGAGGTCCTCGCCGTCCTCGCGCCCAAGGTCCGGACGGTCACGGACGGCGAGGAGGTCTTCCCCGGGGTGCGCGCCCGGGTGCGGCCGGGGCACACGGTGGGCCACGTCACGTACGAGATCTCGTCGGGCGGCGGACGTCTCCTGGCCTTCGGCGACGCACTGCACTCACCGGTGCAGATCACCCGCCCCGAGTGGTCGGCGGCCGTCGACCACGACCCCGCCCAGGCGGCCGCGTACCGGCAGCGGCTCGTCGGCGAACTGGCCGAGCCCGGCACCCTGGGGTTCGGCATCCACTTCGCGGACGTGGTGTTCGGCCGGGCGGAACGGGACTCCCAGGGGCGCATGGTCTGGGCCCCGCTGCCCTGAGGCACCGCAGTCGTCTCCCGGGACTGCCGAAGGCCGCTCAGGCCTTGCGGGCCACGCCCGCGTACATGGCCACCTCGTCCGGCAGCCCCTGCCCACCCCCTTCGGGGCGCCACCGCGAACAGGAGATGACGCCGGGCTCCAGCAGGTCCAGCCCGTCGAAGAAGCGGGCCACCTGCTCCGGGGTGCGCTGTGTCAGCTTCGGGGTGCCGTGCTCGTTCCAGAAGGCCACCGCGGCGTCCACGTCCGGCATCGCCGGGCTGGTGATGGTGTGCGACAGGACGAGGTGGCTCCCGGAGGGCAGGGCCTCCATGAGGCGGCGTACGACGCCGTAGGCCTCCTGGTCGTCGTCGATGAAGATGACGACCCCCAGGAGCATCAGCGCGACCGGCTCACTGAAGTCCAGCGTCCGCCCCGCGTGCTCCAGGACGCGGTCCACGTCCCGCATGTCGGCGTCCAGGTAGTCCGTGCGTCCCTCGGGGGAGCTGGTCAGCAGGGCGCGCGCGTGCGTGAGGACCAGCGGGTCGTTGTCCACGTAGACGACGCGCGACTCCGGGGCGATCCGCTGGGCCACCTCGTGCGTGTTGTCGGCCGTCGGCAGGCCGGTGCCGACGTCCAGGAACTGGCGCACGCCGCGGTCGGCCACCAGGTGGCGCACCGCGCGGCCCAGGAACTGGCGGTCCGCGCGCGCGTAGTCCCCGATGCCGGGGTGCAGCTCGCGGATGCGGTCACCCGCCTCGCGGTCCACGGCGTAGTTGTCCTTGCCGCCCAGCCAGTAGTTCCAGATCCGCGCCGTGTGCGGCTGCGCGGTGTTGATCCGGCTCCGTACGGCCTCGGCGGCGTCCTTGGCGGACGGACCCCGAGGAGCCTCAGGGACCTCCGGAGCCTCGGGGGAGGGGTGCCCGGTCACGTGATGCCTCCTGGCGCGAAGAGGGCCGGTGATGCTGTCAACGTGCAATGTAGTGGCGCGAGTTCCCGCGCCGGTCCCCGTTCGGCGGACAAGGGCGGGACGCGCGGCACCACGGGGCGGCACCGTGCCGTCGGAGGGGCCCGGCGCCGCACCGCCGGGCAGGGACGGCACCCACCCGGCGCCCCGGCTCCGTCCCACTCGGGCCGGCCCCTGAGCACCGGCCAGCACGGCGCGCTGATCCCAGCCCTTACCCTGGACGGGTGAGCGGTGACGACGTGGCTGGTGGAGCAGTGGCCGGATTGAAGACCTACGAGGTGCGCACCTACGGGTGCCAGATGAACGTCCACGACTCCGAGCGCCTCTCCGGCCTCCTGGAGGGCGCGGGCTACGTGCGCGCGCCCGAGGGCTCCGACGGCGACGCCGACGTCGTGGTGTTCAACACGTGCGCGGTCCGGGAGAACGCCGACAACCGCCTGTACGGCAACCTCGGCCGCCTCGCCCCGAAGAAGGCCTCGCGCCCCGGCATGCAGATCGCCGTCGGCGGCTGCCTGGCCCAGAAGGACCGCGACACCATCGTCAAGAAGGCACCCTGGGTCGACGTCGTCTTCGGGACGCACAACATCGGCAAGCTGCCGGTCCTCCTGGAGCGCGCCCGCGTCCAGGAGGAGGCGCAGATCGAGATCGCCGAGTCCCTGGAGGCGTTCCCCTCGACGCTGCCCACGCGCCGCGAGAGCGCGTACGCGGCCTGGGTGTCGATCTCCGTGGGCTGCAACAACACCTGCACGTTCTGCATCGTGCCCGCCCTGCGCGGCAAGGAGAAGGACCGCAGGACCGGCGACATCCTCGCCGAGATCGAGGCGCTCGTCGCCGAGGGCGTCTCCGAGATCACGCTCCTCGGGCAGAACGTCAACGCGTACGGCTCCGACATCGGGGACCGCGAGGCCTTCAGCAAGCTCCTGCGCGCCTGCGGCACCATCGAGGGCCTAGAGCGCGTGCGCTTCACCTCGCCGCACCCGCGCGACTTCACGGACGACGTGATCGCCGCGATGGCCGAGACGCCGAACGTGATGCCGCAGCTCCACATGCCGCTGCAGTCCGGCTCGGACCCCGTCCTGAAGGCGATGCGCCGCTCCTACCGCCAGGAGCGCTACCTGGGCATCATCGAGAAGGTCCGCGCCGCCATCCCGCACGCGGCCATCACCACGGACATCATCGTGGGCTTCCCCGGCGAGACCGAGGAGGACTTCGAGCAGACCCTGCACGTGGTCCGCGAGGCCCGCTTCGCGCAGGCCTTCACCTTCCAGTACTCCAAGAGGCCCGGCACGCCGGCGGCCGAGATGGACGACCAGATCCCCAAGGCGGTCGTGCAGGCGCGCTACGAGCGCCTGGTGGCCCTCCAGGAGGAGATCTCCTGGGAGGAGAACAAGAAGCAGGTCGGCCGCACCCTGGAGCTGATGGTCGCCGAGGGCGAGGGCCGCAAGGACGGCGCCACGCACCGCCTCTCCGGCCGCGCCCCCGACAACCGCCTGGTGCACTTCACCAAGCCGGACACCGAGGTGCGCCCCGGCGACGTGGTCACCGTCGAGGTCACGTACGCGGCGCCCCACCACCTGCTCGCCGAGGGAGCCGTCCTCGACGTGCGCCGCACGCGCGCGGGTGACGCCTGGGAGAAGCGCAACGCCGCCGAGGCCGCGAAGCCGGCCGGCGTCCTCCTCGGCCTGCCCAAGGTGGGCGTCCCGGAGCCCCTGCCGGTGGCGGCGGCTCCCGGGTGCGCCCGCGACTGAGAGCGGTACACCGGGCGCGGGGGGACGGTGGCCGGTCGCCCGGTCCTCCGGTCCCCGGTCCGCCGTCCTAGGGTGCCCGTCCTGCCGTCCTGCCGTCCTCCCGTACGCCGCCGCTGACCGCGCCCCGCGCTGTCGGCGGCGCGCGTTACGCTGCGGATCATGCTTGTCGCCGCAGCCGTGTGCCCCTGTCCGCCCCTGCTCGTGCCCGAGGTCGCCGCGGGTGCGGCCCCCGAGCTGGACGCCGCGCGCGCGGCGTGCGCGGACGCCGTCGGGGTGCTCGCGGCCTCCCGGCCGGACCGCCTGGTCGTGGTCGGCCCGGCCGGACCCGAGGGCCACGGACCGCACCCTCAGGGGACCTGCGGGTCGTTCCGCGGCTTCGGCGTGGACCTCGACGTCCGCCTTGGGACACCGGAAGGCGACAGCGAGATGCCGGAGCATCAGCTTCCGGCCTCCCTCGCGGTCGCCGGCTGGCTCTTGGAGCGCACCGGGTGGTCAGCCGCTCCGGTCGACGGCCTCGGCGTGGGGGAGCGGCTCGCGGCCGAGCGCTGCATCCGCGTGGGCCAGGAGGTCGCAGCGCGGACGGACCGGGTGGCGCTGCTGGTGATGGGCGACGCCAGCGCGTGCCGCACGCTGAAGGCGCCCGGGTACCTGGACGACCGGGCGGCCGACTTCGACGCGGCGGTGGCGGCAGCCCTGGCGGCGGCCGACGTGGAGGCCCTGAAGGGGCTGGACGAGAAGCTGGCGCACGAGCTGCAGGCGGCGGGCCGGGCCCCTTGGCAGGTGCTGGCGGGCGCCGCGGCCGGCGCGGGCCTCAAGGGCGCGCTGCTCTTCGACGAGGCTCCGTACGGTGTGGGGTACCTGGTGGCGGCCTGGGCCTAGGGCCGGCCCTGGGGCTAGGGCTGGCCCTGTGTCCTAGTGTCCTCGGGCTGGTCCTGCGAGCTGTCGTGGCGGCACCGCTGTGCGCGCCGACGACGCCCCTCCCGGGCGCCAGCCCTGGTCCTGGTCCTAGTCCTAGTCCTAGGGGCGAGCGTGCAAGGCCCCGTGCCGCCGACGGCGCACACGCCGACGGCCGTGAAGCTGCGTGACTTCACGGCCGTCCGCCGGTGCGTGTCAGGAGGCCGAGGGGGGCCGCGGCGAGGACGGCGGGGGCGGCGCGGCCGGGGGAGCGGTGTCGCCACCACCGGCCTTGCCGCCGTCCGTCCCGGCGAGGCGCCCCAGGGCGTCCTTCGCCTTCCCCGTCCCCGAGGCGATCTGGCTGCTGTACTTGCCCTTGGTCTTGCGGTCGACGACCTTGGCGGCCTTCTCCAGCCCCTGGTCGATCGTGTCGCCGTGCCGCCGCGCGAGTGCCGAGGCCTTGCCCTTGGCAGGACGGAGCTTGGCCTTCAGGTTGTCCAGGAAGCCCATCGGTCCGCCTTTCCTCACTGGTTCCTCATCGAGGGGTCACTTACGGGCGCCCTCACCGGCCTCGTTGTCGGCCGCTTCCTGAGCGGACTGCTGCTTCGGGATCTCCACGTTCTCCCCGGCCGCCTCGGCGGCCTCCGCCTTCGCGTCCGTGTCGTCCGTCTCGCTCGTGCTGTCCGTGCCGCTGCTGCCGTCCGCACCATCCGTAACGTCCGTGTCGTCGGCCGCGACGCCGACGCCCTGTGGGCCCTGTGCGCCCTCCGGGGCGTGCTTCTCGTCCGCGGAACCCCTGGAACCGCTGGAACCGCTCTCTGCCCCAGCCTTGCTCTCGTCCCCGTCGGAGGCCTTCTCCGCCTCCGTGGCGGACTCCTCGCCCGCCTTCTCCGGCTCTGCCGTGAGGGTGTCGGTCGCGGCCTCGGCCGTTGACGCCTTCTCCGTGTCCTTGGACTTCCGGCGGAACCGTGCAAAAACGCCCATATCTACTCCATACGTTACTCGTGTGGGCGAAATCCCGCGCCGCCCGGTGCGTCCGATTGCGTCGCCCGGGACACCGGCCTCGAAACCGGCGGCTGGAACCTCCCAACAGGGAACGACCCCGCTGCCGTGCCGTCACGTAGCTCGTTCGGGCAGACGCGGGGGGATTTGCGAGACTGGGGCGGTGAGTAGCGCACCCCCCGCACCGCGGGTCATCGCCGTCGTCGGGCCGACCGCGGCCGGTAAGTCCGATCTGGGAGTCTTCCTGGCGCAGCGCCTCGGCGGCGAGGTCGTCAACGCGGACTCGATGCAGCTCTACCGGGGGATGGACATCGGCACCGCCAAGCTGACGCTGGCCGAGCGCGGCGGCGTCCCGCACCACCTCCTCGACATCTGGGACGTCACCGAGGCGGCGAGCGTCGCCGAGTACCAGAAGCTCGCCCGCGCGGAGATCGACCGGCTGCTCGCCGAGGGCCGCTGGCCGATCCTCGTCGGCGGCTCCGGGCTGTACGTCAGGGGTGCCATCGACCACCTGGAGTTCCCCGGCACCGACCCCGCCGTGCGCGCGCGGCTGGAGGATGAGCTCGCGCAGCACGGCCCCGGCGCGCTGCACGCCCGGCTCGCCGCCGCGGACCCCGACGCGGCCCGCGCGATCCTGCCCGGCAACGGCCGCCGCATCGTCCGCGCCCTGGAGGTCATCGAGATCACGGGACGGCCCTTCACCGCCAACCTGCCCGGCCACGAGTCGGTGTACGACACCGTGCAGATCGGCGTCGACGTGGCCCGCCCCGAGCTCGACGAACGCATCGCCGTACGCGTGGACCGCATGTGGGAGGCGGGCCTCGTCGACGAGGTGCGCGCGCTGGAGGCGCGGGGGCTGCGCGAGGGGCGCACGGCGTCGCGCGCGCTCGGCTATCAGCAGATCCTCGCGGCGCTCGCGGGGGAGTGCACCGAGGAAGAGGCGCGCGCCGAAACCGTGCGCGCCACCAAGCGCTTCGCGCGCCGCCAGGACACGTGGTTCCGCCGCGACCCGCGGGTGCACTGGCTCAGCGGGGCCGCCGCCGACCGCGGGGAACTCCCCGGACGCGCACTGACGTTGGTCGAACGAGCGGTCACAGCCTGATCACGTGATGGCATCGGGACGCTCCGCCGGTCATCGTGGCACCTGACGCCGTGCCATCATCGACCATCGATCGACCAGTGGAGTCCGAAGTGGGAGGGCGCGTGGCGATGGAGGCCGGCCCTCGTGACACCGCACATGACGGCGAGCGGCACACCGCTCCGGACGGAGCGCGGCTCAGCCCGGACGGCCCGGACAGCCAGCAGGCGACCGCGGGCGGCGTCACCGACGACGGCCCCTCCGAGGCGGAGCTGGCCACCGGGCCCGAGGTCGAGGTGGAGCTGCGCCCCCAGCGCAGACTGCGCATCTGGCAGCTCGCCCCGATCGTGGTCCTCGCCGCCGTCGGCTCCCTGATGTTCGCCTTCCCGCTCGCCTTCGAGTTCGGCGACGGCGGTGCCGTGGTCGCCATGCTCGGGCTGCTCATCAGCTCCTGCGCGGCGGGCTGGGGCATGATGGCCGCCCGCCGCGTCGGCCACACCTGGCCCGGCTTCCCGGAGCGCGGCTCGGGGCGGCGCCCGGACTGGCGGGTGGTCTCGGCGTACACCCTGGCGGTCACCGCGGTCGCCGTCCTCGCCGTGTGGCGCGTGGCCCGGCTGCGCTGAGCGGCAGGCCGCAGCGGTCCCGGCAGTCCCGGCAGCCCGGGCAGCCCGGGCAGCCCCGGCGGACCGCTCCGTCACCGCTGTCGTACCCACGCCGTACGATCGAGGAATGAGCACACCGATCGCCTTCCTCAAGGGGCACGGGGCCGAGAACGACTTCGTGATCGTCCCGGACGCCGACAACGCCATTGAGCTGTCCCCGGCCGCCGTCGCCGCCCTGTGCGACCGGCGCGCGGGCATCGGCGGCGACGGTCTGCTGCACGTGGTGCGCTCCGCCGCGCACCCGGAGGCGCGGCACCTGGTGGACGAGGCCGAGTGGTTCATGGACTACCGCAACGGCGACGGCTCGATCGCCGAGATGTGCGGCAACGGCGTGCGCGTGTTCGCGCGCTACCTCCAGCACGCGGGGCTCGTCGGCGAGGGCGACCTGGCCGTGGCCACCCGCGGCGGAGTGAAGCGCGTGCACATCGCCAAGCCCACGTCCTCCGGCGGCGACGGCGACATCACCGTCGGCATGGGCAGGGCCGTGCTCCCCGAGGGCGAGGTCACGGTCTCCGTGGCCGACCGCCACTGGCCCGCCCGCAACGTGAACATGGGCAACCCGCACGCCGTCGCCTTCGTGGACGACCTGGCCCACGCGGGCCACCTCTACGAGCCTCCGCCGTTCAGCCCGCAGAGCGCGTACCCGGACGGGGTGAACGTGGAGTTCGTCGTCGACCGCGGCCCGCGCCACGTCGCCATGCGCGTGCACGAGCGGGGCGCGGGCGAGACCCGGGCCTGCGGCACGGGCGCGTGCGCCGTCGCCGTCGCCGCCGCCCGCAGGGACGGCCTGGACCCCGCGGAGACCGGCGCCCCGGTGACGTACACCGTGGACCTGCCCGGCGGCCGACTCGTGATCACCGAGCGGCCGGACGGCGAGATCGAGATGACGGGCCCCGCCGTGATCGTCGCGGAGGGCGAGATCGACCCGCGGTGGCTGGCCTCGGCGGCGCGCTGAGGACCCTCCGTTGGACGGCCACCCCGGTGCGCCGCACGGCCGGGCGGCTGTCCAACCGAGTGACCGCAGGACTGAGTGACCGCACGACCGGGTGGCCAGCCGGCCAGCTGGCCGTCCGACCGGGTGGCCAGCCGGGGCCGCGCGGCCGGGCGCCAGTGGGCACCCCCGGCAGCCTATGGGGGGTGACGCGGGCCGATGGAGGCCGCGCGGTCACCACAGGCCCGTGACGCGTCACGACGGGTCTCTCCGTGTCGCACCAGCACGCGTCCCGGTCGCATCATCATGCGAAACACGACTCCACAGAACTGTCGCTCGAATGGGTGATCCGTTTCACGCTCGGCGAGAGCGGGTCAGCGGCGCGTGATGGGCTCGGTAGCATCAAGCACCGGCCCGGACGGAGCAGGCTGCCGTCCGCACACCGCCGGTCGGAGCTGCCGGAGGTGCCCATGAGTGCGGAGGCGACGAATCCCGCGACGCCCGGCCCCACGACGCCCGTGGGCCCGGCCCCGGCGACTGCGGGCTCCACAGGCCAGTGGCGCCGCGCCCGCTCCCGCCTCGACCTGCGCAGGCTCGGCCGGGCCGCGCTGCTCGGGCCCGCCGGACGCGACCGCGTCCCGGACGCGATCAGCCACGTCGTCGAGGCCCACCGCGGCCACCACCCCGACGCCGACCTGGAGCCGCTGCGCCGCGCCTACGTCCTCGCCGAGTCCTCGCACCGCGGCCAGACGCGCAAGAGCGGCGAGCCGTACATCACGCACCCGCTCGCCGTCACGCTGATCCTCGCCCAACTGGGCGCCGAGACGACGACCTTGACCGCCTCCCTGCTCCACGACACGGTCGAGGACACGGACGTGACCCTCGATCAGGTGCGCGCGGAGTTCGGTGACGACGTGTGCTACCTGGTCGACGGCGTCACCAAACTGGAGAAGGTCGACTACGGCGCGGCGGCCGAGCCCGAGACCTTCCGCAAGATGCTCGTCGCCACCGGCAACGACGTCCGCGTGATGGCGATCAAACTCGCCGACCGCCTGCACAACATGCGCACCCTGGGTGTCATGCGCCCCGAGAAACAGGTGCGCATCGCCAAGGTCACCCGGGACGTCCTCATCCCGCTCGCCGAACGGCTCGGCGTGCAGGCCCTGAAGACCGAGCTGGAGGACCTCGTCTTCGCCATCCTCCACCCCGAGGAGTACGCCAGGATCGAGGCGCTGGTCGCGGCGAAGAACGCCGGCGGCTCCGACCCGCTCGTGGACATCGCCGAAGACGTGCGCGGCGTCCTGCGCGAGGCGGGCATCACGGCCGAAGTCCTCATCCGACCCCGGCACTTCGTGTCCGTGCACCGCGTCCACCGCAAACGCGGCGGCCTGCGCCCCGCCGACTTCGGGCGGCTGCTCGTCCTCGTCGGCGAGGACGCCGACTGCTACGGCGTGCTCGGCGAGCTGCACACGTGCTTCACGCCGGTCGTCTCGGAGTTCAAGGACTTCATCGCCGTACCGAAGTTCAACCTGTACCAGTCGCTGCACACGGCCGTCGCGCGCCGCGACGGCGAGGTCGCCGAGGTCCTCATCCGCACGCACGAGATGCACCGCGTCGCGGAGGCGGGCGTCGTCGCCCTGCGCAACCCGTACGCGCCGCCCACGGAGGAGCAGCCCGCCGACGGCGAGCGCGCCGACCCCACCCGGCCCGGCTGGCTCTCACGCCTCCTCGAGTGGCAGCAGGCCGCCCCGGACCCCGACACGTTCTGGTCCACCCTGCGCGAGGACCTCGCCCAGGACCGCGAGATCGCCGTCTACCGCGCCGAGGGCGGCACGCTCGGCCTGCCCGCCGGAGCGAGCTGCGTCGACGCCGCGTACGCGCAGTACGGCGAGGACGCGCACGCCTGCATCGGCGCCCGCGTGAACGGCCGCCTCGCGACGCTCAGCACGGTCCTGCGGGACGGCGACACGGTGCAGCTCCTCATGGGCCAGGACCCGTCATCCGGGCCCTCCCGCGAGTGGCTCGACCACGCGCGCACGCCCGCCGCGCGCATCGCCATCCGCCGCTGGCTCGCCTCCCACCCGACCCCCGCCCCCTGTCCGCCGCCCGCGGCGGCCCCGCCCCCGGTGACGGTCCCGGCCGCCACCTCCCGGCCCCAGGTGCCGACGACCCTCCGCCCGGCCGCCGCGAACGCCGTGGTCGACCGCGAAGGCGCCACCGTACGGCTCGCCGGGTGCTGTACTCCCGTCCCGCCCGACGAGGTCACGGGTTTCGCGGTGCGCGGCGGCGTCGTCACGGTCCACCGGGTCACCTGCCCGGCGGTGGCGCGCATGAAGGACGTGGGGCGCGCGGAGGTGGGCGTGCGCTGGGGGGACAGCGCCGAGTGCCGGGTCACGCTCGTCGCCGAGTCCTTCGGCAGGCCGCACCTGCTCGCCGACCTCACCGAAGCCATCGCCCTGGAGGGCGCCGCCATCATCTCGGCGACCGTGGAGCCCCCGAGCCAGCAGCGCGTCCGCCACACGTACACCCTGGAACTCCCGGACGCCGCCCGCCTCCCCGTCCTGATGCGCGCGATGCGGAACGTACCGGGTGTGTACGACGTGAGCCGGGCCCAGCACCGGACCCCGGCGGCACCGTGAGGCGGGTGCTCGGCGGGAGGCCGGGGCGGCGGCTACGGGCCCAGGAGGGCTCGGGGCGACGGTGACCCGCCCGCCGCACCCGGGGCGGCACAACAGCCCCTGGGGGTGCAGAGCGGCGGCAACACAGCCCCTAGGGAGGGCGGCAGGGCGGCGGCACCAGGCCCCTGGAGGCTCAGGGTGGCAACCGAACGGCACGCGGCGTGCCGTCGCTGTGGCATCCGGCCACCCGCAGCCGACTCGTTCGAGTGGCCCGGCGCGCGTCGCCCCGGCACGGCAGGCGGGCGCTGATAGCGGTGGCTCATGCTGCTCACCCCACGCCCCAAGGCCGTGCGGCCCCGCACGCTCCGCGTCGCCGTCGCCCTGCTCGCCACCGCCACCTCCGCCACCCTGCTCGCCGCGAGCACCCCGCAGCCGGCCCCGCCGCTCGGCATCGGCGACCGGCTCTTCCCCCACCTCGGCAACCCCGGGTACGACGTCCTGGCGTACGACATCGCCTTCACCTACCGCGGCGACAACAGCAAGCCGCTCGACGCCCTGACGAAGATCGACGCCCAGGTGACCGCCCCGCTGGAGCGCGTCAACCTCGACTTCGCCGAGGGCAAGGTCCGCTCCGTCGAGGTCAACGGCGTGCCCGCCCGCTTCGACACCAGCGGTGAGGACCTCGTCATCACCCCCCACGCGCGCGTGGAGCGCGGCGAGCGCATGCGGATCGCCGTCCACCACACCAGCAGTCCGGTCGGCCGCAAGGAGGAGTCCGGCTGGGTGCGCACCGCCGACGGCCTCGCCATGGCCAACCAGGCGGACGCCGCGCACCGCGTGTTCCCCTGCAACGACCACCCCGCGGACAAGGCGCGGTTCACGTTCCACGTGACCGCCCCCAAGGAGCTCACCGTCGTCGCGAACGGCCTCCCCCTGGCGTCGACGCGCGCCGGTGTCCCCCGTACGACGGGACAGGCCGAGGGCACCCGTACGTGGTCGTACCGCACCGAGCACCCCATGGCCACGGAGCTGGCCCAGGTGTCCATCGGCCGTTCCGCGGTGCCGCGCCGCACCGGCCCGCACGGGCTCCCCGTACGCGACGTCGTACCGAGCAAGGACCGCGCGGGGCTGGAGCGCTGGCTCAAGAAGACACCCGACCAGATCGCCTGGATGGAGAGCAAGGTCGGCCGCTACCCCTTCGAGACGTACGGGGTGCTCATGGCGGACGCCGAGACCGGCTTCGCGCTGGAGACGCAGACGCTGTCGCTCTTCGAGAAGCAGTTGTTCACGCGCCCCGAGTTCCCGGAGTGGTACGTGGACACGATCATGGTCCACGAACTGGCGCACCAGTGGTTCGGCGACAGCGTCAGCCCGCGCACCTGGTCCGACCTGTGGCTGAACGAGGGCCACGCCACCTGGTACGAGGCCCTGTACGGGGAGGAGAAGTCCGGGCGCACGCTGCACGCGCGGATGCGCGAGGCCTACAAGCACTCGGACCAGTGGCGCGCGAAGGGCGGCCCGCCGGCCGCGCCCAAGGCGCCCGCACCGGGGCAGAAGATCAGCCTCTTCCGGCCCGTCATGTACGACGGCAGTGCCCTGGTGCTCTACGCGCTGCGGCAGGAGATCGGGCGGCCCGCCTTCGAGCACCTGGAGCGCGAGTGGGTCCGCGTCCACCGCGACGGGAACGCCACGACGGCCGATTTCGTCCGCCTGGCCTCCCAGATCTCGGGCCGGAACCTGCACGAGTTCTTCCAGGCCTGGCTGTACGGGGCCAAGACGCCGCCGATGCCGGGGTACCCCAAGTGGAAGTCGGCGGCTCCGGGGACGAAGCTGCCCGCGCGGGGCGGGAGCGGACACGCTGCCGCGGCCCACGGTGACGGCGTCCATGGCGGCGGGGGGCACGTCCACCCTTGATCGTCGGTGCCGGTGCCGGTGCCGGTGCCGGTGTCGGTGTCGGTGTCGGTGTCGGTGTCGGTGCCGGTCCAGGTACTGGTACTGGTGCCGGTCCAGGTACTGGTACTGGTGTCGGGCTCGGGTCGGGCACTGGTACTGGTACTGGCGCCGGTGTCGGGCTCGGTGCCGGTGTCGGCAGCGATGCCGCGGGCCCGGGCTCCGGGGATGTGTGCGGGCCCGGGCGCGCATGGCCGGGCGGATCCCGGCAATAACCCAGATGACGAGACGGGCCGTCCCGTGCAACCATCGTGTGGTCGACGGCGCGGCCCATCCGGGACATCCCCTCCGGGATATCTCAGGGTCGGTGCCTGCCGGTCCCGGGAATCCCGGGGCGGTCGTGAGCGTTGTCGCATGTGACGGGTGGCGCCGTCGCTCGCGAGGCGCGGTCGCACCAAGGGGTGCGGCGGGACGCCGGACGTCCCGAAAGCGCCCTCGCATCGGTTTCCCATCGACGTAAAGGACCCAATGACCTCCTCTTCTTCCTTTTCCCAGGACGCACAGAGCTTCGCGCAGAACTACCCCGAAGGTCTTCGGGCCGATGCCCTGATGGAAGAGGACGTCGCTCGGAGCCACGAGATCGACGGAGAGCGGGACGGCGACCAGTTCGACCGTGCCGAGCGAGCGGCCCTGCGCCGCGTCGCGGGCCTCTCCACCGAGCTCGAGGACGTCACCGAAGTCGAGTACCGGCAGCTCCGTCTGGAGCGGGTGGTGCTCGTCGGCGTCTGGACCTCCGGGACGGTTCAGGACGCGGAGAACTCCCTCGCCGAGCTCGCCGCCCTCGCGGAGACCGCCGGCGCCCTCGTGCTCGACGGCGTCATCCAGCGCCGTGACAAGCCGGACCCGGCGACGTACATCGGTTCCGGCAAGGCCATCGAGCTGCGCGACATCGTGCTCGAGACGGGTGCCGACACGGTCGTCTGCGACGGTGAGCTCAGCCCCGGCCAGCTCATCCACCTCGAAGACGTCGTCAAGGTCAAGGTGGTCGACCGGACCGCGCTGATCCTCGACATCTTCGCCCAGCACGCCAAGTCCCGCGAGGGCAAGGCGCAGGTCGCCCTCGCGCAGATGCAGTACATGCTGCCGAGGCTCCGCGGCTGGGGTCAGTCGCTCTCCCGTCAGATGGGTGGCGGCGGCGGTGGCGGCATGGCCACCCGCGGCCCCGGTGAGACCAAGATCGAGACGGACCGGCGACGGATCCGCGAGAAGATGGCGAAGATGCGCCGGGAGATCGCGGAGATGAAGACGGGCCGCGAGATCAAGCGCCAGGAGCGCAAGCGCAACCAGGTGCCCTCGGTCGCCATCGCCGGGTACACGAACGCCGGCAAGTCCTCCCTGCTCAACCGCCTCACGGGGGCGGGGGTCCTGGTGGAGAACGCCCTGTTCGCCACGCTGGACCCGACCGTCCGCAAGGCCGAGACCCCGAGCGGCCGCCTGTACACGCTGGCGGACACGGTCGGCTTCGTCCGGCACCTGCCGCACCACCTCGTGGAGGCCTTCCGCTCCACGATGGAGGAGGTCGGCGAGTCCGACCTGATCCTGCACGTGGTGGACGGCTCGCACCCGGCGCCCGAGGAGCAGCTCGCGGCTGTCCGCGAGGTGATCCGCGACGTCGGCGCGACGGACGTCCCCGAGATCGTGGTGATCAACAAGGCGGACGCGGCGGACCCGCTGACCCTCCAGCGGCTGCTGCGCACGCAGCGGCACGCGATCGCGGTCTCGGCGCGCACCGGCGAGGGCATCGAGGAGCTGCTCGCGCTCATCGACGCCGAACTGCCGCGGCCCGAGGTCGAGATCGAGGCCCTCGTGCCGTACACCCAGGGCAAGCTCGTCTCGCGCGCGCACGCCGAGGGCGAGGTGCTCTCCGAGGAGCACACCGCCGAGGGCACGCTGCTCAAGGCACGGGTGCACGAGGTGCTGGCGGCGGAGCTCGCTCCGTTCGTCCCGGCGGCGCACTGACGCCGGGCGAGCAGGCCCGCCGCGGCGTGCTCGCGAGCTGACCCACACGGCTGAGGCCCCGTTCCCTGTCACAGGGAGCGGGGCCTCAGCCGCGTGGGGCCCGTGCGGGGGCGGCGTGGCCTCCGTGCCCCGCGTCGCAGGCCCCCGAACCGCGGGGCGCCCGGAGCCACAGGGGCCGGATCGAACTGCAGGGGCCGGATCGAACCGCAGGGCCGCCCGCGCATCACGCTCAGTGATCCGCCAGGATCACTGAGCCCCGTACTTCTCGCTCATCATGTCGAAGACCCGCTTCGCCCCGGAACCGAGCTGCGGACCGGCCAGCCAGGTGTTCTGCGCCGGGCCGATCGAGGTGTTCGACACCAGCTTGGTCTCGTCGTTCACGACCCGGAACCAGCCGCCGCCGGACGAGCCGCCGGTCATGGTGCAGCCGATGCGGAACATCGTCGGCTGCGTGGGGTCCAGCGACAGACGGCCCGGCTTGTCGATGCACTTGTGCATGGTCAGGCCGTTGAACGGCGGCGCGGCCGGGTAGCCCCACGCACCCATGGAACCCACGCTCCGCGCGGACGGGGCCGAGAAGTCGACGTCCAGCGCGTTGCCGACCGTCTCCTCCAGGGACTTGCTGCCCTGCTGCGGCTTCACGTGCATCACGGCGTAGTCGTACGGAGCACCGGCCCCGCCCGACGCCGCGCCCCGGTCGATCCACTCGCCGGAGGTCGACACCCAGTCCGCCCACCACTGGCCGTACGGGGCGATCTCCTGCGGTGCCGCGTTGCTCAGCTCGGCCTCGGACTTGTTCAGGTCGTTATAGGCCGGCACGAAGGTGATGTTGCGGTACCACCCACCCCGCGCACCCGCGTGCACGCAGTGGCCCGCGGTCCATACGAGGTTGGACCTGCCCGGGTTGCGCGGGTCCTTCACGACCGTGCCCGAGCAGACCATCGAGCCCTCGGGGGAGTCGAAGAAGATCTTGCCGACGGGCGCGGCGTTCTCGTGGTACGGCGTCTTCTCGGGCTTCGCCTGGACCGGCTGCGGCTCGGGGTCGGTCGCGCCCTGGTCGGCGGCCGCGTCCTTCGCCGCGATCGTCTTGTTCGGGTCCTTCGCCTTGCGCATCCGCTCGGGCTTCCACAGCCCCTCTATGACGGGGTTGACGAAGTCCTTGGCCTCGCGCAGCCAGTCGTCCTTGCTCCAGTCCTTCCAGGCACCGTCCTTCCACTTGTCCGGATCGATGCCGTGCTCCTTGAGCCGGTCCGTGAGGTCGGCCGGCAGCCCGCCGCCGCCCGAGCCGGACCCCTTGTCCGCGCCCTGCGAGGTCCCGGATGAGCCCGACGTGTCGCTCGCCTCGTCGTCGCTCGGCCCGCAGGCCGTGGCGGTGAGCGCGAGAGTCGCGGCGAGCCCGGTGACGGCGAGCGCGGTACGGCGACCGCGGCCGCGCGCGAAGGGCGCACGAATGGAACGCATGGAGCTGGAACCCCCGTAGGAATGTGTATTTGCCATGTGCGTGTCAGGCGTGGGCGTGGCGTCCGCCGCCCCGGCCGACGTGGCCTCCCACTATGCCTGTGCAGGTGGGGACGTACGGCGGCGAGGTCGTGAAGGTTTCGCCGCCTCGGTCGCATACGCGTACGTGGACGTACAAAGCGGGTGTACGAGGCAAGCTGGTGCCTCGGTGCCTCGGTGCCTCGGTGCCTCGGTGTCGCCGCGCCCTGCCGCGCGGAAGCAGGCTGAGGCCGCAGCGGCCGGGGCCCGAGCGGCTTCCTGGGCGACTCCCCGGGCGGCTCCGGGCCGAGGCGGTCGGCGCTGACAGGAACACGGCTCAAGCCGCGCCCCGTGGCACGCGGCCGGCGGGCCCGCCCCGCGCGGACGAACCCACCAGCCGGCGCGCCTCCGCCTACTGGCCCGCGAACTTCTTGCTGACGGCGTCGTAGATGCCCTTGGCCTCGTCGCCCAGGCGCGGACCCGCCAGCCAGCCGGCCGTGACCGGGCCGATCGAGGTGTTCGACACCAGCGCGGGCTTGCCGTCCTCGCCCTGGGCGACCCAGCCGCCGCCGGACGAACCGCCGGTCATGGTGCAGCCGATGCGGTACATCGTCGGGTCGGGCTCGCTGATCGAGAGCCGGCCCGGCTTGTCCGCGCACTGGAACTGCCGCTGCCCGTCGAACGGCGGCGCCGCCGGGTAGCCCGTCGCCGTCATGTCCTTGATGTCCGCCACGGCGGGCGCGTTGAAGTCCACGGGCAGCGCGGCGCCGACCGTCTCCTCCAGGGACTTGCCGCTGCCGCCCTTCTCCGGCGTCACATGCATCACCGCGAAGTCGTACGGAGCGCCCTTGCCGCCGGTCGGACCGCCCTGCTCGATCCACTGGTCCGACGTCTGAGCCCAGTCACCCCACCACACGCCGTACGGAGCGACCTCCTCCTTGGGCGCGCCCTGGAGCTGCGCCGTGGGCTTGCCGGCGTCGTTGTACGAGGGGACGAAGGCGATGTTGCGGTACCAGCCGCCCTTGGCGCCCGCGTGGACGCAGTGGCCCGCCGTCCACACCATGTTCGACTTGCCCGGGTTCTTCGGGTCCTTGACCACCGTGGCCGAGCAGACCATCGAACCCTCGGGGCCGTCGAAGAAGAGCTTGCCGGCCGCGGGGACCTGGTCGTGGTACGGCGCCTTCACGGCCGCCGCCTCGACCGGCTCCGGCGTCGGGTCCGTGACGCCCTGGTCGCCGGAGATGTCGCTGTCGTCGACGCCGCGGTCCGGGTTCTTGTCGGCGTCCCGCATCCGGTCCGGGTCCCACAGGTCCTCAATGATCGGGTTGACGAACTCGCCCGCCTCGCGCAGCCAGTCGTCCTTGTCCCAGTCCCGCCAGGCGCCGTTCTTCCACTTGTCGACGTCGATGCCGTGCTCCTTGAGCCGGTCCTCGAGGTCACCGGGAAGGCGGATCTTGCCGTCGCCGTCACCGTTGTCGCCGGCCGGCTGCGCCGCGGACGAGTCGTCCTTGTCGTCGCCGGGGCCGCAGGCCGTCGCCGTCAGGACGAGCGCGGCGCCGAGCGCGACAGCGGCCGCCACGGGGGAGGTCCTGCCGCGCACGCTCCTCCCACGACGAGCGGTGAAGAGCGGACGTATGGGTCGCATGGTGAGAATCCCCCTGGGCCTCGAATCGTTCCAATGCCGGACACCCGTGGTGTCCACGCCTCCCGTGCGCCGTCCGTACGACTTCGCGTACGTCCGCCACGTCGGCGTCGATCATCCCTGAGCACCACGGCGCTCAGGGATTCTGAACGCCTTGGTGCTGATGAACGGCACCCCACACTATGCCGGTGCCGTCGGGGACAGCCGACAGAGTTGCAACGGTTCCGTCACGGCAAGGATCTTCGGGCAACCCGTGATCCCCCGCCCTCGCCGTCGTTGGTACGTACGGGGGACACGCGGCACGCGTTCACCTCCGCGCCAACCCGCCCGTCGCACCCGGCCGGATGCGGCGGGTCCTGCCCCGTCCCAGTGGGAGGACCAACAGTCGTGGCCGTGACCGAGCCTGCTCCCGCGGCGGTGTCCGCGGCACACGAAGGGATCCTGCGCCGCCAGTCGGCGCGCGAGTCCGCGGCGCGCACCTATGCGCGCGCCCTGCCGATCGTGCCCGTACGCGCGCGCGGGATGACGATCGAGGGCGCCGACGGACAGCGCTACCTGGACTGCCTCTCCGGCGCGGGCACCCTCGCCCTCGGGCACAATCACCCCGTCGTCCTGGAGGCCATCCGCGCCGTGCTCGACTCGGGCGCCCCGCTGCACGTCCTCGACCTGGCCACTCCCGTCAAGGACGCCTTCACCACCGAGCTGTTCCACACGCTGCCCCGTGGCTTCGCGGAGCGCGCACGCGTCCAGTTCTGCGGGCCCGCGGGCACGGACGCGGTGGAGGCCGCGCTGAAACTGGTGCGCACCGCGACCGGACGGGACGGACTGCTCGCCTTCACCGGCGCGTACCACGGGATGACAGCGGGGGCGCTCGAAGCATCCGGAAGCGCGCGGGACGTACGGGTGGCGCGCCTGCCCTATCCGCAGGACTACCGCTGCCCCTTCGGCGTCGGCGGCCCCCGTGGCGCCGAACTCGGCGCCCGCTGGACCGAGAACGTGCTCGACGACCCCAAGTCCGGCGTGCCCGCCCCCGCCGGGATGATCGTCGAACCCGTGCAGGGCGAGGGCGGTGTGCTCCCTGCCCCCGACACCTGGCTGCGCCGGATGCGCGACATCACGGCGGCGCGCGGCATTCCGCTCATCGCGGACGAGGTGCAGACGGGCGTCGGACGCACCGGCGCCTTCTGGGCCGTCGAACACAGCGGCATCGTGCCCGACGTCCTCGTCGCGTCCAAGGCGATCGGCGGCAGCCTCCCGCTCGCCGTCGTCGTCTACCGCGACGACCTCGACGTCTGGCCGCCCGGTGCCCACGCCGGCACCTTCCGCGGCAACCAGCTCGCCATGGCCGCGGGCGCGGCGACCCTCGCCTACGTCCGTGAGCACCACCTCGCCGAGCGCGCCGCCACCCTGGGCGCCCGCATGCTCGCCGCCCTGCGGTCCCTGGGCAACGAGTACTCCTGCGTCGGCGAGGTCCGCGGCCGCGGCCTCATGCTCGGCGTCGAACTGGTCGATCCGGCCGGTTCCCCTCCCGCTCCGGGCGGTGGCGAGCCGGACCCCGCGCGGAGTGCCGGTCGTGCCGGTGTGCCGACCCCCGGGGGCGAGGACCGGACCCGGACCGTGCCCGCCGCCCGCACCGGCGACGACCCCTCCGACACCGCCCGCCCCCGTGGCACCCCGTCCTCCGCAGCCACCGTGCCCGGCGACCGCGCCGAGCCGCACCAGCGCCCGAGCGACCACGCGCACGAGCTGCCGGAGACCCGCCCGCTCCCGCCCGCCCCCGAACTCGCCGCAGCCGTACAGCGGGAGTGCCTGCGCCGCGGACTCATCGTCGAACTCGGTGGGCGCCACTCCAGCGTCGTACGCCTCCTCCCGCCGCTCACCATCACCGACGAACAGGCCACCGCCGTCCTTGACCGCCTCGCCGACGCGCTCGCCACGGTGACGCGCGCCCACCACCGGTAGCCCACGCCCACGCTCCCCATGTCCGCCGCCCTTCCCCCTGTTCATGGCCCGCGCCGGCCCACCGTCTGTCCCGATCCACCTCGTCCGTCCCAGTTCACCCCGTCTGCCCCGGTCCACCTCGCTTGTCCTGGTCACCTCGTCCGTCTCGGTCCACCTCGTCCGTGCCAGCCCACCCCGTCTGCCCCGGTCCACCGTCGTTCCGGTCCCGGGGCTGACCCGTCCACCGTCTCTCCCGGCCTCCGGGTCTGTTCCGGCTCCCGGGTCCGTCCCGTCGACTGTCTGCCCTGTCCGCCGCCTCCCCCCATCGGCGGGGCAGACGCGGCCGGTCCGTCCCGGGCGCGCCCCATCCGCCACTCCCGTCCCCTTCCCGTCCCCCTCCAGTCGTCAAGCCCCGCCCGTCCCCACACGGAGCCCGACACCAGCAAGGAAGCCCCTTGAACGCGACCCCCGCATCCGACGGCCGTCCCCAACCGCATCCCTCAGGCGCCTGCGGCACGCACTCCCCGCCGGCTGCGGAGTCCGAGACAGTCCCCCAGCAGAAGGGCCGGAGCCAGGAGGCCAAGCGCCTTCCCCACGGCACCGCCGATCTGCTCGACCACCCCGACCCGCGCACGGCCGCACAGGCCGCCGCCCTGGAGAACCTGCTCCGGTGCTGGGTGCGCGAGAACGGTTACGACGCCCCTGAGCGCGGCACCCTCCGCATCCCCCTTCCCACCAGTGGCACCGCCCTGCTCGTGCCCGTCGACTACTGGTCCCCGACCGGCTGGCACCGCTTCGGCCTTCCCCACCTGGAGAACGACCCCGAGCCCGGGCCCCCGGTCGACGCCGTCACGCTCGCCACCCTGCTGAGCCGCGAGACGGCACCCCCGCCCGGCGGAAGCGCCGAGCGCACCGCTGACGCCGTACCGCAGCCCCCGGCGGGAAGAGCCGTCGCGTCGGCACCCGACGAGGAACCGGCCGAAGCGGAGCCGAAGCCGGGCGCCGCCGCCACGGACGCCGCAGCCGCCACGGAAGCCGCAGCCCCCACGGAGACCGTGGCCGCCACGGAAGCCACCGCTGTCACGGAACCCGCGGCTGTCACAGAAGCCGCAGCCGCCACGGAGGCCGCGGCCGCCCCGGCGGCCACCGTGTCCCCGGAGGCCGCCGAAGGCGCCGACCTCGTGGCCCGCGTCGCCGACTCCCTCCGCCGTACCGCCACGTTCCTGGCCTCGCGCCGGGACCATCGGCAGGACCCTCCCGACCTCTTCCTGACCGCCGAGCAGTCCCTCCTCCTCGGGCACCCCCTGCACCCCACCCCCAAGAGCCGTGAAGGCCTCTCGGACGCCGAAACCCGTCTCTACTCACCGGAGTTGCGCGGCGCCTTCCCGCTGCACTGGCTCGCGGTCGCCCCCTCCGTCCTGGCCACGGACTCGGCCTGGACCGAGCGCGGCCGCGTCGTCCCGGCCGGGCTGCTGACCGCCCGCCTGGCCGGGCCCGGACTGACTCCGCCGGACGGCCACGCCCTGCTCCCCGTGCACCCGTGGCAGATGCGCGAGCTCCAGCACCGCCCCGAGGCCACCGCACTCCTGGCCGACGGGCTGCTCCAGGACTGCGGCCCGCACGGTGAGCCCTGGCACCCCACCTCCTCCGTCCGCACGCTCTACCGCTCCGGCGCCCCGGCCATGCTGAAGCTGTCGCTCGGCCTGCGCATCACCAACTCCCGCCGGGAGAACCTCCGCAAGGAACTCCACCGCGGCGTCGAGGTTCACCGCCTGCTGCGCAGCGGCCTTGCCGAACAGTGGCGCGCGGCTCACCCGGGGTTCGACATCATCCGCGACCCCGCCTGGCTCGCCGTCACCGGAGCCGACGGCGCCCCCGTCCCCGGGCTCGACGTCATGATCCGGCACAATCCGTTCGGCCCCGCCGACGACGCCACCTGCATCGCCGGCCTCGTCTCACCCAGGCCGCCCGCCCCGGACGGTGGCCAGGACCAGCCGCCGATGCGCTCCCGGCTCGCCGAGATCATCACCCGCCTCGCCGGACGCACCGGCCGCCCGCGCGGAGCCGTGGCCGCGGAGTGGTTCCTGCGGTACCTCGAGAACGTCGTCCGCCCCGTCCTGTGGCTGGACAGCGAGGCAGGAGTCGCCCTGGAGGCCCACCAGCAGAACACCGTGCTCCTGCTCGACCCCGACGGATGGCCCAGCGGCGGCCGCTACCGCGACAACCAGGGCTACTACTTCCGCGAGTCCCGCCGCGCCGAACTGGACCAGCGCCTCCCCGGCATCGGCCGGCACAGCGACACGTTCGTCTCCGACGAGGTCACCGACGAGCGCTTCGCCTACTACCTCGGCATCAACAACGTCCTCGGCCTCGTCGGCGCCCTCGGTTCCCAACGCCTCGCCGACGAACGGCTGCTGCTCGCCGCCCTCCGCCGCTTCCTCGGCGATGTGGCGTCAGGGCCGGGCCGCCTGCGCACTCCCCTGCCCGCCCTGCTGCTCGACTCACCCGTGCTGCGGTGCAAGGCCAACCTGCTCACCCGCCTGCACGGTCTCGACGAACTCGTCGGCCCCGTCGACACCCAGTCCGTCTACGTCACCATCGCCAACCCCCTCCACGCGTGAACCCCGCACCGCTCACCCCGTACCCCTCAGCCCAGCATCGCCGAGCCCGTCCCACGCCCGACCTGAGCCACCCCTGAGGACCATTGCCCCGCCTCCACTGAACCCGCCCCGCCGAGAGGAGCCACGTCGTGCCTCCCACCGATGCCAGCACCGACGCGAGCACCGACGTCAGCACCGACGCCAGCCCGGATACGAGCACCGTCGCCGACAGCGATACGAGCACCGACGCCGGAACCGAGCCCGCCACCCCGGGCTCCACGGACTGCGAAGACACCCTCGATCTGCAGTTGCCCGACGAACTCCTCGCGTTGATCGCCCACGGCGACGGGCGGGAACCGCCACCGGCAGCCGACGGAAACGGCGCCTACGGGCCGACGGCAGGCGGGGTGGACCCCCACCCCCGGGAGGACCTTCTCGACCACATCGCCACCTGGGGCCCGGCGGCCACCGACGCCGGTGTCTTCCAACTCGTGCCCGTCCACCTCCCCCGTGACCTGCCGCTCATCAGCCGGTGGATGAACGACCCGGCCGTCGCCGAATTCTGGGAGCTCTCGGGGCCCGAGTCCGTCACCGAGGCCCACCTGCGCGCCCAACTGGACGGAGACGGGCGCAGTGTCCCCTGCCTCGGCGTCCTCGCGGGCACACCCATGAGCTACTGGGAGATCTACCGTGCCGACCTCGATCCGCTGGCACGCCACTACCCCGCCCGTCCGCACGACACCGGGATCCACCTGCTCATCGGCGGCGTCACCCACCGCGGCCGGGGCCTGGGCAGCACCCTGCTGAGAGTCGTCGCCGACCTCGTCCTCGACCGCCGCCCCGCCTGCGCACGCGTCGTAGCCGAACCGGACCTGCGCAACACCCCCTCCGTCTCCGCTTTCCTCAGCGCCGGCTTCCGCTTCGCCGCCGAGGTCGACCTGCCCGACAAGCGAGCCGCGCTCATGATCCGCGACCGGGCCCTGCGCGGCCTGCTCGGACCCGCCCGCTGACGACCTGCTCACTTCTCCAACGTCGCTCGACCTGATCCGGTTCCCTCCCCGAGGAGTCCCCGTGCCGCATCCGTCCGGACCCCACAAACCCCACCACCCCGCCGCCCTCTACGACCCGCCCGAGCTGTCGCGGGAGCGCTGGGAGCAGGCGGGCCGACGCCTGCTCGCCAAGATCGTCAGCGAGTTCGCGTACGAGGAGATCCTCCGGCCCGCACCGGTCGACGCCGACACCGCCGACACCGCCGACGGCACGGACACGTACCACCTCTTCCTCGACGAATCCGGCACGAGCGGCCGGCCACGGCCCCGCCTCACCTTCCGCGCCCGCCGCACCGCCTACGGCAGCTGGCGCGTGGACCCGGCGAGCCTGCTGCTCGACGAAGGCGACGACCGGCCCCGGCCGCTCACGGACCCGCTCTGGTTCCTGACGGCCGCGCGCCGCACTCTCGGCCTGGACGGCGCCACCCTCGGCCACCTCATCCGCGAACTGACCGTCACCCTGAGCGCGGACACCCGGCTCGACCACGGCGCCCTGAGCGCGTCGGAGCTCGCCGACCTCGGCTACGCGGAGCTCGAAGGTCACCAGACGGGCCACCCCTGGCTCGTCCTCAACAAAGGGCGCATCGGTTTCTCCGCCACCGACGCGCGCCACTGGGCACCCGAAGCCCGCGCCCACACCACGATCCCCTGGATCGCCGTCCACACCAGCCTCGCCACCTACCGGGGCGTGCTCGCCCTGGACACCTCCGAGAAGCTCTACGCGCGCGAACTCGCCCCCGCCACACAGGAGGCCTACGCCGCCATACTCCGCGAGCGGGGCCTCGACCCCCAGGAGTACCTCTACCTCCCGGTGCACCCCTGGCAGTGGGATGACATCGTGCTGCCCCTCTTCGCGCCGTCCGTCGCCTCCGGGAAGATCGTCCCGCTCCCCACCGACGGCGACCTGCGCCTGCCCCAGCAGTCCATCCGCACCTTCCTGAACATCACGCGACCCGAGCGGCACACCATCAAGCTGCCGCTGTCCGTCCTCAACACCCTGGTGTGGCGCGGTCTCCCCACGGAGCGCACCCTCGCCGCCCCGGACGTCACCTCCTGGGTGCACGCCTTGCGCGACTCCGACCCCTTCCTGCGCGACGAATGCCGCGTGATCCTCCTCGGAGAAGTCGCGTCCGTGACGGTGGAACATCCCGTCTACGACTCGCTGCCGGAAGTTCCCTACCAGTACAAGGAGTTGCTCGGCGCCATCTGGCGCGAGCCGGTCACGCGCTACCTCGCGCCGGGGGAGCGCGCCCGCACCCTCGCCTGCCTGCTGCACACCGACCCCCAGGGACGCGCCCTCGTCGCCGCGCTCGTCGAGCGGTCCGGGCTCGTACCGGCCGTCTGGCTGCGCCACCTGTTCGCGACCCTGCTGCCGCCCCTCCTGCAGTTCCTGTACCGGTACGGCACGGTGTTCTCGCCCCACGGGGAGAACACCATCGTCGTCTTCGACGACAGCGACGTGCCCGTACGGCTGGCCGTGAAGGACTTCGTGGACGACGTCAACGTCAGCGCCGAGCGCGTCCGGGAGCACGACACGATGCCTGCCGCCGTGCGCGACATCCTGCTCACGGAGCCGCCCGCGTTCCTCACGCAGTTCCTCCACGCCGGCCTGTTCGTCGGCGTCTTCCGCTACCTGGCCCCCCTGTGCGAGGAGCAGCTCGGCGTTCCCGAGACCGACTTCTGGGCCCTCGTCCGCGCCGAGATCCTCCGCCACCAGGCACGCGCCCCGGAGCTCAAGGAGCGCTACGAGCTGTTCGACCTGTTCACGCCCCGGATCGAGCGGCTGTGCCTGAACCGCAACCGGCTCCACCTCGACGGCTACCGCGACCGGGCCGAGCGCCCCCACGCCGCCGTGCACGGGACCGTGCCCAACCCCCTCCATCAGCCTTGATCGCGGCATTGTCAGTGGGGCACCGTAGGGTGGTCGGGCTATGACGAAGCCCTCACTCCCCGAGCTCCTGCACGCCGCCGTCGCCGCCGTCGGAGGCACGGAGCGCCCCGGCCAGGTGACCATGGCCGAGACCGTCGCCGAGGCGATCGACGACGGCTCCCACCTGCTGGTCCAGGCCGGCACCGGCACCGGTAAGTCCCTCGGCTACCTGGTGCCCGCGCTGGCGCACGGCGAGCGGGTCGTGGTCGCCACGGCCACCCTCGCGCTGCAGCGCCAGCTCGTGGAGCGGGACCTGCCGCGCACGGTGGACGCCCTGCACCCGCTGCTGCGCCGCCGCCCCGAGTTCGCCATGCTCAAGGGGCGGTCGAACTACCTGTGCCTGCACCGTCTGCACGAGGGCATGCCCCAGGAGGAGGAAGAGGGCCTCTTCGACCAGTTCGAGGCCGCGGCGCCCAGCAGCAAGCTCGGCCGCGACCTGCTGCGCCTGCGGGACTGGGCGGACGAGACCGAGAGCGGCGACCGGGACAATTTCACCCCCGGGGTGTCCGACCGGGCGTGGGCCCAGGTGTCCGTCTCCTCCAGGGAGTGCCTGGGCGCCACCCGGTGCGCGTACGGCCAGGAGTGCTTCGCCGAGATGGCCCGGGAGCGGGCCAAGCTCGCCGAGGTCGTGGTCACGAACCACGCCCTGCTCGCCATCGACGCCATCGAGGGCGCCCCGGTCCTGCCGCAGCACGAGGTGCTGATCGTGGACGAGGCCCACGAGCTGGTCTCCCGCGTGACCGGCGTGGCCACCGGCGAGCTCACGCCGGGGCAGGTCAACCGCGCGGTGCGGCGCGCGGCCAAGCTCGTCGACGAGAAGGTCGCGGACCAGCTCCAGACCGCCGCCGAGGGCTTCGAGCGGCTGATGGAGCTGGCCCTGCCCGGCCGCCTGGAGGAGGTCCCCGAGGACCTCGGGTACGCGCTGATGGCGCTGCGTGACGCCGCCCGGACGGTCATCTCCGCCCTCGGGTCGACCCGCGACAAGTCGGTCCAGGACGAGGACGCCGTCCGCAAGCAGGCCCTGGCCTCCGTGGAGAGCGTCCACGACGTGGCGGAGCGCATCACGAACGGCTCCGAGTACGACGTCGTCTGGTACGAGCGCCACGACCGCTTCGGCGCCTCCCTGCGGGTGGCACCCATGTCGGTGTCGGGACTGCTCCGCGAGAAGCTCTTCACCGACCGCTCGGTGATCCTCACGTCGGCCACGCTCAAGCTGGGCGGCGACTTCAACGGCGTGGGGGCCTCCCTGGGCCTGCCCCCCGAAGGGACGCAGGGCGACGACCTCCCGGTGTGGAAGGGCGTCGACGTGGGCTCGCCGTTCGACTACCGCCGGCAGGGCATCCTGTACGTCGCACAGCACCTGGCCCGCCCGGCCCGTGACGGCGCCCGCGGCGACATGCTGGACGAGCTGACGGAGCTGATCGAGGCGGCGGGCGGGCGCACGCTCGGCCTGTTCTCCTCGATGCGCGGGGCACAGGCGGCCGCCGAGGAACTGCGGGGACGGCTGGACATGCCGATCCTGCTCCAGGGCGAGGAGACCCTGGGCGAGCTGATCAAGAACTTCGCCGCCGACGACGAGACGTGCCTGTTCGGCACGCTGTCGCTGTGGCAGGGCGTGGACGTGCCGGGCCCGAGCTGCCAGCTCGTGGTCATGGACAAGATCCCGTTCCCGCGCCCCGACGACCCGCTGATGAGCGCCCGCCAGAAGGCGGTGGACGAAGCGGGTGGCAACGGCTTCATGGCCGTCGCCGCGACCCACGCGGCCCTGCTGATGGCGCAGGGCGCGGGCCGCCTCGTCCGGGCGTCGGGGGACCGCGGCGTGGTCGCCGTCCTCGACCCGCGCCTGGCCACCGCTCGGTACGGGAGCTACCTCCGGGCGTCACTGCCGGACTTCTGGTACACGACGGACCGCAATCAGGTGCGGCGCTCCCTGGCGGCGATCGACGCCGCGGCGAAGGAGAAGGGCGCGCAGGACGCGTAGGTGGGCGGGAGCCTCGCCGGGGCGTGTGCGGCGCGTGCGCGCCGGGCCCGATGGGTGCGCCCCCGATCATGCTTCCGTCCGCCGGGGGAGGGGGACCGGGGGCGCCCCCAGGGACGGCGGAAGCGGCAGGAACAGCGCGAGCCGACTCATCCGAGGAGGGGCAGCTCCCCCCCCATGGCCACGGGGTCCCGCACCCGGCTGGGCACAGCACAGGGCCCCGGAACCGGCGCAGTGGGTTCCGGGGCCCGGTCCAGGGGCGGGGCTCACACCCGGCGCAGGACCGCCACCACCTTGCCGAGGATGGTCGCCTCGTCACCGGGGATGGGCTGGTACGCGGCGTTGTGCGGCAGCAGCCAGACGTGGCCGTCCTCGCGCTTGAAGCGCTTGACGGTGGCCTCGCCGTCGAGCATCGCGGCGACGATGTCGCCGTTCTCCGCGACGGGCTGGCGGCGGACCGTCACCCAGTCGCCGTCACAGATCGCGGCCTCGATCATGGAGTCACCGACGACCTTCAGGACGAAGAGCTCGCCGTCTCCGACGAGCTGCCGGGGGAGGGGGAACACGTCCTCGACGGACTCCTCCGCGAGGATCGGGCCGCCCGCCGCGATGCGGCCGACGAGAGGGACGTACGACGCGGCGGGCTTGCCCGTCGTGTCCGTGGCCTGGGTGCTCGGCTGGTCCGAGCCGCGGACCTCGTAGGCGCGCGGGCGGTGCGGGTCGCGGCGCAGGAACCCCTTGCGCTCCAGAGCCATGAGCTGGTGCGCCACCGACGACGTGCTGGAGAGGCCTACCGCCTGTCCGATCTCCCGCATCGACGGCGGGTAGCCCCGCCGCTGCACCGAGTCCCTGATGACCTCGATCACCCGGCGCTGGCGATCCGTGAGCCCTGAGCTGTCGGCACGGATTCCTGGAGGTCGGCCCGGCAGGGAGCGCGCGGGCTTGGGCCCCTCCTGGTTCGTGGCTGCGTCATTCATGGCATGCACCGGCTCGAATCGGCTCCGGGAGCGGTCCTGGGCAGTGATGGTGGCGCTGTCTGCGGTGGTGGTCACGTCGGTCGGCCCCTCTCGAGATGTTCTCCCTAGTTAGCCAACGGTAGTTGCTTTCGAAAGGTTGCGCCAAACACACGTTCGAGTGAAAAAACGCAGATTGCCTGCCGCGATCATGTGTTTGGGTGTATGGCTCGCGCTCGGGCCGAAAGGCATTTCGGTTCATTACGGTACGCTTCACCGCCGGGGTCGTAACCCTGCCGGGTGAGGCTCACATAGTGCCACCCAGGCCCCCGTCAACCCCGCACCGGCCCCTCTCGGGCGACGTCGCACGCGACCGCCCGCCGTCCGCGTGCGGAGGGGAGGCGCCCCTCCGGCGCCGGGTGGCCGACGTCCTTCCCGTACGGGAAGGGGTGTGGCCCCCGTACGGGAAGGGGTGTGGCCCCCGTACGGGGAGCGCGGTGCCCGCGCGCGGGATCGCGGCATGGGGCGCCAGGTCGGCGAGCGACACGCGATGCCCCAGGAAAACACGGCAAACCCCAGATCTAGTGGTTGGATTGCGACCGCAGCCCAGAAGTTGTGGTCCCCGGTCATTCGGGGCCTCAGGCATCGCCTATGCTGGGGGCTGCTTCGAGGGCCTCAAGCGCCCGCAGAGGCCTGTGAGACGTGCCGTGAAGGAGGGTTGGGAGTTCCATGCACTGCCCCTTCTGCAGGCACCCCGACAGCCGCGTAGTCGACAGTCGCACCACTGATGACGGCACGTCGATCCGCAGGCGGCGTCAGTGCCCGGACTGCTCGCGCCGTTTCACGACGGTGGAGACGTGCTCACTGATGGTGGTCAAGCGCAGCGGCGTGACCGAACCCTTCAGCCGTACCAAGGTCATCAATGGCGTCCGCAAGGCCTGCCAGGGGCGACCGGTGACGGAGGACGCGCTGGCCCAGCTCGGCCAGCGGGTCGAGGAAGCGGTCCGTGCCACGGGCAGCGCCGAGCTGACCACCCACGACGTGGGTCTCGCCATACTCGGCCCGCTGCAGGAGCTGGACCTCGTCGCCTATCTGCGCTTCGCGTCCGTGTATCGGGCCTTCGACTCGCTCGAGGACTTCGAGGCCGCGATCGAAGAGCTGCGGGGTGGGCGTGACAGCGCGCCGGACGGCTCCGCCGCGGAGCCTGCCGCGACCGGCCGCGGGCCCGGAGGGACTCCCGAAGTCCCGCAGCCTGCCACTGCCGCCGACTGACCGTCCGGCCGACGGTTCGGCGGCACACCAGACCTGTCGCGAGGCGCACGCAGGAGCGTCCGCGACGCAAGACACACACACCGTGCTGCGGGAAGAACGTGGCACTTCAGGGCGTTTTAGCCTGATACAGGGAGGCGGCATGACCGAGACGACGAGCGGCCCCGCACGAGGTTCCCGTGCCAAGGGACCCAAGGGTGGCAAGGGCCTGCGTATCGAGCGCATTCATACGACCCCCGGCGTGCACCCGTACGACGAGGTGACCTGGGAGCGCCGTGACGTCGTCATGACCAACTGGCGCGACGGTTCGGTCAACTTCGAGCAGCGCGGCGTGGAGTTCCCCGACTTCTGGTCGTTGAACGCGGTCAACATCGTCACGAGCAAGTACTTCCGGGGCGCGGTCGGGACGCCGCAGCGCGAGGTGAGCCTCAAGCAGCTCATCGAGCGCATCGTGAAGACGTACCGGAAGGCCGGCGAGGACTACAAGTACTTCGCCTCCCCCGCGGACGCCGAGATCTTCGAGCACGAGCTGGCGTACGCCCTCCTGCACCAGATCTTCAGCTTCAACTCGCCGGTGTGGTTCAACGTCGGCACGCCCCAGCCGCAGCAGGTCTCCGCCTGCTTCATCCTGTCCGTCGACGACTCCATGGAGTCGATCCTCGACTGGTACAAGGAAGAGGGCATGATCTTCAAGGGCGGCTCCGGTGCCGGCCTGAACCTCTCCCGTATCCGTTCCTCCAAGGAACTGCTGTCCTCCGGAGGCAACGCCTCCGGCCCGGTCTCCTTCATGCGGGGCGCCGACGCCTCCGCCGGAACGATCAAGTCCGGTGGTGCCACGCGCCGTGCCGCGAAGATGGTCGTGCTCGACGTCGACCACCCCGACATCGAGGACTTCATCGAGACCAAGGTCAAGGAGGAGGAGAAGATCCGCGCCCTGCGCGACGCGGGCTTCGACATGGACCTGGGCGGCGACGACATCACGTCCGTCCAGTACCAGAACGCCAACAACTCGGTCCGCGTGAACGGCGAGTTCATGCGCGCGGTCGAGACCGGCGGCAAGTTCGGCCTGCGCGCCCGCATGACCGGCGAGGTCATCGAGGAGGTCGACGCCAAGGCGCTCTTCCGCAAGATGGCCGAGGCCGCCTGGGCCTGCGCCGACCCGGGCATCCAGTACGACGACACCATCAACCACTGGCACACGTGCCCTGAGTCCGGCCGGATCACCGCGTCGAACCCGTGCAGCGAGTACATGCACCTGGACAACACGTCCTGCAACCTCGCCTCGCTGAACCTGATGAAGTTCCTCAAGGACGACGGCAAGGGGAACCAGTCCTTCGAGTCCGAGCGCTTCGCCAAGGTCGTCGAGCTGGTCATCACGGCGATGGACATCTCCATCTGCTTCGCCGACTTCCCGACCGAGAAGATCGGCGAGAACACCCGCGCCTTCCGCCAGCTCGGCATCGGCTACGCCAACCTCGGCGCCCTGCTGATGGCGACCGGCCACGCCTACGACTCGGACGGCGGCCGTGCCCTCGCCGGCGCGATCACCTCCCTGATGACCGGCACCTCGTACAAGCGCTCCGCCGAGCTGGCCGCGGTCGTCGGCCCGTACGACGGCTACGCCCGCAACGCCGAGCCGCACAAGCGCGTCATGAAGCAGCACGCCGACGCCAACGCCACGGCCGTCCGCATGGACGACCTGGACACGCCGATCTGGGCCGCCGCCACGGAGGCCTGGCAGGACGTCCTGCGCCTCGGTGAGAAGAACGGCTTCCGCAACTCCCAGGCCTCGGTGATCGCGCCGACCGGCACCATCGGTCTCGCGATGTCCTGCGACACCACCGGCCTCGAGCCCGACCTCGCCCTGGTCAAGTTCAAGAAGCTCGTCGGCGGCGGCTCGATGCAGATCGTCAACGGCACCGTGCCGCAGGCCCTGCGCCGCCTGGGCTACCAGGAGGAGCAGATCGAGGCGATCGTCGCCCACATCGCCGAGCACGGCAATGTGATCGACGCCCCGGGCCTGAAGACCGAGCACTACGAGGTCTTCGACTGCGCCATGGGCGAGCGCTCCATCTCCGCGATGGGCCACGTCCGCATGATGGCGGCCATCCAGCCGTGGATCTCGGGCGCCCTCTCCAAGACGGTCAACCTGCCGGAGACGGCGACCGTCGAGGACGTCGAGGAGGTCTACTTCGAGGCCTGGAAGATGGGCGTCAAGGCGCTCGCGATCTACCGCGACAACTGCAAGGTCGGCCAGCCGCTCTCCGCCAAGAAGAAGGAGGAGGAGAAGGCCGAGGTCACCGAGAAGACCGAGGCGACGATCCGTGAGGCCGTCGAGAAGGTCGTCGAGTACCGCCCGGTGCGCAAGCGCCTCCCCAAGGGCCGTCCCGGCATCACCACGTCCTTCACGGTCGGTGGCGCCGAGGGCTACATGACCGCGAACTCCTACCCGGACGACGGCCTGGGCGAGGTCTTCCTGAAGATGTCCAAGCAGGGCTCGACCCTCGCGGGCATGATGGACGCCTTCTCCATCGCCGTCTCCGTCGGTCTGCAGTACGGCGTGCCCCTGGAGACGTACGTCTCCAAGTTCACGAACATGCGGTTCGAGCCGGCGGGCATGACCGACGACCCGGACGTGCGGATGGCGCAGTCGATCGTCGACTACATCTTCCGTCGCCTGGCGCTGGACTTCCTGCCCTTCGAGACCCGCTCCGCCCTCGGCATCCACTCCGCCGAGGAGCGTCAGCGTCACCTGGAGACCGGTTCGTACGAGCCGGCCGACGAGGACGTCGACGTGGAGGGCCTGGCCCAGTCCGCACCGCGCCAGACGGAGACCCTGAAGGCCGTCGCCGCTCCCCAGGCGCACGCCGAGGCGCCCGCCCCGCAGCAGGCGCACACCAGTGCCGAGCTCGTCGAGATGCAGCTCGGCATCCAGGCCGACGCACCGCTGTGCTTCTCCTGCGGTACGAAGATGCAGCGCGCCGGCTCGTGCTACATCTGCGAGGGCTGCGGCTCCACCAGCGGCTGCAGCTGAGCGCGTAACGCCGTGAGGTGAGGGGCGGCGGGCCTTCGGGTCCGCCGCCCCTCACCGCGTCTCAGCGCACCGCGCCCATTGCGGACGTGAACGAGGCGAGGTCCGTGTCGAAGCCGTGCAGCACCTCGCGGAACGACCAGTACCCGCCCTCCCGGGCGCGCGTGAACTCCGCGACCACGGCGGACGTGCACCCGGCCACCTCGGTGAAGTCGTGCTCGGCCAGGACCGTGTACCCGTCCCGGATCCGGACCGAGGCGTTCTCTATGTCGCCGAAGATCCGCCCCTCCGCGGGCTGCTGGACGGCCACGCCGATCACCACGCGCGCGTACCGCTCGGCCAGGCGCTCCAGCTCCAGGACCATGACCTCGTCGTAGCCGAACCCCTGGCCGGTCGTGCTGTCCCGGCTGAGCGTGATCGTGCCGTCCGGGGAGCGGCTGTCGAAGTGCACGAGGTAGTCGGGGCTGCCGTGGGGGTCGTCGGCCGTGTACGTCGCGGCGATGATGTCCAGGTCGTGCGGCGACGAGCCAAGGGGGCTCGGGTCCCATTTCAGGCCGACCTCGACCTTCTTGAGCCCTTTGCTGATGTTACTCACCGAACTCCCCCTCGTTGCTGCCCTGTTGCCCGTGGCTGGTCTGTTGTCCCGTGCTACCACCACGCTAAGGCTTCCCACTGACATCGGGGTTCCGAACCCTCCGCTTTGCGCACGACGCCCCTGCGGCAATCATTGACCCCATGACGTGGAACGGGGAAGCACTGGACGCTGAGGCCTATCTGGCCCGGATCGGCTACGAGGGAGAGGTGAAGCCGGACCTGGCGACGCTGCGCGCGCTGCACCGCGCGCACGTGACAGCGATTCCGTTCGAGAACTTGGAGATCATGCTCGGCCGTCCCGTCCTGCTGGACGTGGCCGCCCTGCAGGACAAGATGGTGCGCCGCCGGCGCGGTGGCTACTGCTACGAACAGAACCACCTGTTCGCCGCGGCGCTGGAATGTTTCGGCTTCACCGTGGCAGGACTCGGCGCCCGGGTCAGGGCCGGAGCCTCCTCCACGCGCCCCGTCACCCACATGCTCCTGAAGGTCGAGGCGGACGGTGAACTGTGGCACTGCGACGTCGGCTTCGGGGGCGAGGGGCTGCTCGAACCCCTCCTGTTGCGCGACGGTGCCGACGCACGACAAGGAGAGTGGCGGTTCAGCCTGGAGCGCGAGCCGAGTGGCGAGATGGTGCTGCGCACCGAGCACCCCGACGGCTGGTTCGACCTCTACGCGTACGCGCAGACGCCGTACCTCCCCGTCGACTACACCGTCTTGAACCACTACACGGCGACGTACCCCCTGTCCCCGTTCGTGCGCCGTCCTGTACTGCAACGGGCCACCCCGGAGCTGCGCCGCCGACTGACCGGAGCGCATCTGTCCGTCACGGGGCCCGACGGGAAGCCGGACGAACGAGAGGTCTCCGTGGACGAGTTGCGGAACGTGCTCGTGGGGCAGTTCGGTATCGAGCTCACCGACCAGGAGTTCGCGGATCTGATCCAGGCGCACTACCCCGGAGCGTGACGCGCGCCACGCGCTCCGCCGTACGATGGCGCGGTGCTGGTCAAGTGGATTCGCTGCACCGTCGTGGACCGCCGGGGATTCGAGCGGGCGCAGCGAAAGTGGGCGGGGCTTCTGGGGGAGCCGGGATTCCGGGGACAGGGTGGAGGGTGGAGCCGCAGTCGGACGAACGTGGCGCACGTCTTCGCCTTCTGGGAGAGCCGGGCCTTCTACGACTCCTTCATGGCGCGCTCGCACGACCGGCTCGCGGCGGCGCAGGTGGGCACGTACAAGGACGCCCAGGTGAAGCTCTTCGACTACCGGTTCGACGTGAAGACGGGCTTCGAGCCGCGCTTCACGGACACCGACGTGGTGCGGGTGGCGCACTGCCGCGTCCACGAGGAGCGCGTGGAGCACTTCGCGCTGATGCAGGAGAAGATCTGGAACCCGGCGATGGCCGGCTCACCCGGGATGGTCCGGGGGCTCTTCGGGGAGGCCCCGGGCCACGAGTTCCTGGTCCTGTCGATGTGGCAGTCCGCCGCCGAGCACGGCAAGTACCGCGTGGAGCGCGTGGAACGGCTCTCGCTGCGGGCCCAGACGGAGGCCGACATCGCGGCGCTCACGGGCGATGTCGTGGAACTGGAACCGTCCTGGACGGTGTGACGTGAGACGGCGCTACGAGCCCTGAGGCGCGCTCGGCACACCCTGGGCGCCCGTGTGCGGCTCTGCGCGCCCCCGGGACGGCTGTTGATCATCGCCGGGCGAAGGCCCCCGCGCGCGTGGCGGCCAGTACCGCTGCGGCCGACTGGTCGGCGAGCGCCGTGTCGATGGGCTCCCTGGTGATGAACAGGCGCAGCATCAGGGGTGCCGACACGGCCCGGACGAGCGCCCCGGCGTCGGTGTCCGCGGCTGCCTCGCCGCGCGCGACGGCACGCGCGACGACGGCCTCGCAGCGTGTGAGCCGCTCCGCGTAGAAGGCGCGCAAGGCGTCGGCGGCGCGCGGGGACTGGAAGGCGGCCGCCACGAAGGCGGTGGGCGCCGCGGCCTCGGCGCGGTCGCCGAACGCGTCGACGACCTCGCGCGCGAGCGCGCGCAGGTCGCCCTCCAGGCTCCCCGTGTCCGGCGGCGTCCAGGTGTCCTCGCCCGCCAGGTCCAGGGCGTCGGCCACCAGGCCTTCCAGGCCGCCCCAGCGCCGGTAGAGCGTGGTCTTGTGGACACCGGAGTGCTCGGCCACGTACTCGATGGTGAGCCCTGGGTAGCCGTGATCGCTGAGGCCGCTCAGAACGGCGTCGCGCACGGCCGCACGGGTACGGGCGGTACGGCCGCCGGGACGGCGGGTGCCGGGGGGCTGGGGCTGGGATCGTGGCTGGGGCTGCGCCGGGGCTGAGGGCTGGGGCTTGGTGCGGGACGGCTTCGTGTCGGGGGCGGAGGTGGAGGTGAGGGCGGTGGGTGGCGTGGCCGAGGTCTGGTCGGCCGCGGAGGTCACGGTGGCACCGGGCTTCCCGGCTCTGCTCGCCGAGCCCCCGCCCGGCTCACGTGCCCGTGGGTTCGCTCTCCGCCGGGCAGCGCCGCAGACTCGCCCTCGCGCGGCTGCTCGCCCGCCCCGCCGACCTGCTCCTGCTCGACGAACCGGCCAATCACCTGGCCCTCACGCTCGTCGAGGAACTGGAGCAGGCCCTCGACCGGTGGACCGGTGCCCTCGTCGTCGTCTCGCACGACCGGCTCCTCAGGAGTCGCTTCACCGGGCGAATACGCCGGATGGAGGCCGGACGGCTACCCGGCTGAGCCCCGCCCGGAGCCCCCGATCTAGGGTCGACCCATGGCACGACCCCGGCGCATCGTTCTCGTCCGACACGGCGAGTCGGCAGGAAACGCCGACGACACCGTGTACGAGCGCGAGCCCGACCATGCACTCGCCCTGACCGAGACGGGGCTCCGACAGGCGGAAGAGGCCGGCAAAGGGCTGCGCGAGCTGTTCGGACAGGAGCGGATCAGCGCGTACGTCTCGCCGTACCGCCGCACCCACGAGACGTTCCAGGCCTTCCGCCTCGACCCGGAGCAGGTACGCGTACGCGAGGAGCCACGGCTGCGGGAACAGGACTGGGGAAACTGGCAGGACCGGGACGACATCCGATTGCAGAAGGCCTACCGGGACGCCTACGGACACTTCTTCTACCGCTTCGCGCAGGGCGAGTCGGGCGCCGACGTCTACGACCGGGTCGGCTCCTTCCTGGAGAGCCTCTACCGCAGCTTCGAGGCGCCCGACCACCCGCCGAACGTCCTGCTCGTCACGCACGGGCTGACCATGCGCCTGTTCTGCATGCGGTGGTTCCACTGGTCGGTGGCCGAATTCGAATGCCTGTCCAACCCGGGCAATGGTGAGATGCGGGCCCTGCTGCTCGGCGAGGACGGCAAGTACAGACTCGACCGGCCGTTTGAGCGCTGGCGTGAGCCGGAGCCGTACGGCATCACCGGATAGAGTGACAAGGCGATGACCGCTGACCTCTCTCCCGACCAGTGCCTGGACCGTGCTCTGGCCAGCCTGCGCGGCTTGGCGGTGGGAGACGCGCTGGGCTCCCAGTTCTTCACGCCCGTGCACTACCCACTGCTCAAGCGGCGCGAGCTGCCGGACGGCCCCTGGCCGTGGACCGACGACACCGAGATGGCGTGCTCCGTGCTGGCCGTCCTTGCCATGCACGGCAGGATCGACCAGGACGCCCTGGCGCGCTCCTTCGCCGAGCGCCATCACGCGGACCGGGGCTACAGCCCTGCCGTCAGCCGCCTCCTCGCCCGGATCCGGGGCGGAGAGGACTGGCGCGAGCTGGCGTCCGCGCTGTTCAAGGGGCAAGGGTCCTGGGGCAACGGCGCCTCGATGCGGATGGCGCCGCTCGGCGCCTGGTACGCCTCCGACCCGGAGCAGGCCACCCATCAGGCCGAGATCTCCGCCTACACGACCCACCAGCACCGGGAAGCCGTCGTCGGGGCCATGGCGGTCGCGGCGGCCGCGGCGCTGGCGGCCGACCCGACGGGACCGCCGACGGCCAAGGCGCTCCTCGACGGGGTCGTCGACCTGGTGCCGCGCAGCGCCGTGGGGGCCGGACTTCGGCGCGCCCGCGACATGCTCGACTACGGCGACGCCGGGACGGTCGCCGCCGTCCTGGGCTGCGGACGCCGTACGACCGCGCACGACACGGTGCCGTTCGCGCTGTGGTCGGCCGCTCGGGCGCTGGGGGACTACGAGAAGGCGTTCTGGACCACCGCCGGAGTGGGCGGTGACATGGACACCACCTGCGCGATCGTCGGTGGCGTGATCGCGGCCGCCGGAGGAAAGCCGCCCGCGCTATGGCTCGACCGCACGGAGCCGTTGCCCGGGTGGGTGCCCACCACGGTGGGCTCCTGAGCGGGGGCCGGGAAGCCGGGTCGGGCGGTACCGGCCGTCCCGTACGGAGGAAGGGCTGCTCGTCGGGAGGGGCGAGGGCTCAAGCGGAGCGAGCTGTACAGGCGCCCGGGCAGTGGCGCGCGGTGGCAGCGTTCGGCGGTGGCTCCGAGGCAAGCTCGCGCTCTGCGTGCACGGCAGGAGCTGGGCGGCGTACGCGCTGACGGCCGCCCGGCTCCGTGTGTGCCGGGCCGGGCCCACCATCGCGCAGGCCCGGGTACACACGGCCCCCGTCAGCCCCCGGAGGGCCCCGCAGCGCTCGCCGTACCCGCCAGAGCGTCCAGGTCGCTCTTGCGTACCCGGATCACCACCACGGCGGTCAGCAGAGCGAGTACCGCCATCGCGACGGCCGGCAGGAAGGCCGTGGAGATGCCCTTGGCGAGCACCTCGTGGCCCCAGGGGGCCGGGAGCTCGTGCGACTTCGCGAAGGCGGCCTTCTGCTCCGGGGAGGCCTTCGCCAGGAAGTCGGGTATCTGCTCCTTGGCCTCGTCCCGGCTCGCCGTGCCGAACACCGTGGTCAGGATGGACAGGCCCAACGATCCGCCGACCTGCTGCGTGGCGTTGAGCAGCCCGGACGCCGCGCCCGCCTCGTGCACCGCGACTCCGGACACCGCCGTCAGCGTCAGTGTCACGAAGTTCAGGCCCATGCCGAAGCCGAAGAGCAGCATCGGCCCGAGCACCCCGCTGACGTACGAGCTGTCCGGCGTGATGAACGTCTGCCAGCCGAGCCCCAGCGCGACGATCGCCGACCCGGTCACCATGAAGGGCTTGGGTCCGAGCACGGGCAGCAACCGCTGGGAGAGTCCCGCGCCGGTCACGATCGCGACGGTGACGGGCAGGAAGGCGAGGCCTGCCTCGATGGGCGTGTAGTCCAGCACGTTCTGCACGAAGAGCACGATGAAAAAGAACATGCCGAACATCGCCGCCGCCAAGCTCAGCATGATCACGTACGTGCCCGAGCGGTTGCGATCGGCGAACATCTTGAGCGGAGTGATCGGTTCCTTGGCCCGGCTCTCGATGACCACGAACGCCAGGAGCAGCACGACCGCGGCGCCGAACGACCCCAGGGTGAGACCGTCACGCCAGCCGTCCTCGGAAGCGCGGATGAACCCGTAGACCAAGGACGCCATGCCGAGCGTCGAGGTGCAGGCGCCCACGAGGTCGAAGCGGCCCGGATGGCGCTCGGACTCGCTGATGTACAGCGGGGTCAGGAACGCGATCAGGACACCGATGGGGACGTTGACGAACAGCACCCAGCGCCAGTCGAGCCACTCGGTGAGCATGCCGCCCGCCAGCAGGCCGATCGCGCCGCCTCCCGCGGACACCGCCGCGAAGACACCGAACGCGCGGTTCCGCTCGGGACCTTCGGGGAACGTCGTCGTGATCAGCGCGAGCGACGTGGGCGACGCGATCGCGCCACCGACGCCCTGCAGGGCCCGCGCCGCCAGCAACTGCCAGGGCTCCTGGGCGAATCCACCGAGGAGCGAGGCGAGGGTGAACAGCAGGATGCCGAACATGAAGACCCGGCGGCGCCCCAGGATGTCACCGGCACGCCCGCCGAGCAGCAGCAGACCGCCGAACGTGAGCGTGTACGCACTGACCACCCACGTGAGGTCCGTCGTCGAGAACTTCAGCGCGTCCTGAATGTGCGGAAGCGCGATGTTCACAATCGTCGCATCCAGGACCACCATCAGTTGGCAGGCCGCGATGATGGTGAGGGCGATGCCGGGATGTCCTTCCCGGCGGGCGGCACCCGCTTGCTGGTCTTGCTTCAACGGAGAGGTTGTCACGATGAGTCCCCCACAAGTGCGTTAGTGAACGCGCCCGTTCACTGTCGCGTCCCACGGTAGTGAAGCCCGGACAGAGAACGCAACCGTTCACTGGGCTTCCTCGAAAGCCCAACGGAGAGATGCAGATGGTTACTTCGCGTTGGAAGGCCGCTTCCGCTCAGGCGGTCTCCTCGCGCCGTCGAGGTCCTGTGCTGGAGCGCGCGATCCTGGAGTCCGCGCTGGAACAGCTCAGTACGGTCGGCTGGAACGGCTTGACGATGGAGGGCGTGGCCGCGGGCGCCCAGACGGGCAAGGCCGCGGTGTACCGGCGCTGGCCGTCCAAGGAGGACCTCGTCGTCCACGCCCTGCAGGCCGGGCTGCCGAAGTTCGACGAGGTGCCGGACTGCGGCAGCGTCCGCGAAGACCTTCTGCGCCTGTGCCGCGACATGCGTGCGGCCATGACGTCGCGCCCCGGTCACGCCCTGCTGGCGGTCCTTCACGAATGTGACGCCGAGGCTGCGGCGCGCTTCCATGAAGTGATCGTCGAGGGTGTCGTCGAGCCGAGCGTGGAACTCATCCGACAGGTGATGCGGCGCGGAATCGAGCGCGGAGAGGTGCGTTCCGGTGCGACGGACCAGTACGTCTGCGAGGTGATCCCCGCGATGATGATGTACCGCTCCAAGGTGTGCGGGAGCGAATGGACGGACGAGGAATTCGCGGCCCTCGTGGATCAGGTCATGGTCCCGCTGCTGCGCCCGTAAGCCGGTCGCGACCGCCCGGGGCAACGCCTCTCGCGTAGGGGCAGGAGGGGCATCGTGCACGCGGAAGGGGAATGCCCCCTTCTGGAAAGGGGTGGTCGCGCGCCTCGCGGAGGTGGCGTGGCGCGAACCCGCCCAAGCCTTGGCCAACCAGGGTGTCGCGAGTGGTCACCGGCGGCGTACGCTGTCAAACGCCATGCCGTACGAAGCACCCACCCATACCGTCGAGCGCTCCTTGCGCGCCACCACCGGAGCGAAGATCGTCGCCGGTGTCGACGAAGTCGGACGCGGAGCGTGGGCGGGCCCGGTCACCGTCTGCGCGGCGATCACGGGGCTGCGCAGGCCGCCCGCGGGCCTCACCGACTCCAAGCTGATCAGCCCCAAGCGGCGCACCGAGCTCGCGGCGGAGCTGGAGGGGTGGGTCACGTCACATGCCCTGGGGCACGCGTCGCCCGAGGAGATCGACGACATGGGCATGACGGCCGCCCTGCGGCTGGCCGCGGTCCGTGCCCTCGACGCGCTCCCGGTCCGGCCGGACGCGGTCATCCTCGACGGCAAGCACGACTACCTCGGCGCTCCCTGGCGGGTCCGTACGGTGATCAAGGGTGACCAGTCCTGCGTGGCCGTCGCGGCGGCGTCGGTGATCGCCAAGGTTCAGCGCGACAAAATGATGGCCGAACTGGGCATCGAACATGCAGACTTCGGTTTTGCGGCCAACGCCGGTTATCCGTCGCCGGTGCACAAGGCCGCGCTGGCGGAACGGGGCCCCACCCCGTACCACCGGCTTTCGTGGGCGTATCTTGATGCGCTGCCCCAGTGGCGGCACCTCAAGAAAGCCCGCGCCTGGGCGGAGGGAAACGTTCCGGAAATCGAGGGCCAGCTCGGCTTTGAGTTCTGATGTTTTCCACAGTTCCGGTCGCACTCATGTGCCACCCGCCGACGCGTGTCGCATCGGCGTTTGATAGACAACAACGCATGCCTCTCATTCCCGAGGAGCCTCAGATTCACGAGAGTGCCCAGGGTCCCCGCGTCACTCCGGCCACCGGCCGTACCGCGCCGACCCCCCGCCCCGTACCCGGTCCGCGTCCCGCGGCTCCGTCGCGGCCCGGTCGCCCGGGTCCCGTGCGGCCGACGCCGCCCGCGCAGCGCGCGACGCGTGAACCGGCTGTCAAGCCTGGGCAGCCCGCCCAGGCCGCCAAGCCGGGGCCGTCCGCCCCGGCCGCCCCGGAAGCCGCCGCCAACGGTCCCGCGGTCCCGCAGATCCAGCTGATCCCGGCCTCCGCCGACGGCGCTCTCGACGCCGCCGAGGAAGCCGTCGACCTGCTGCTCGACTCGGGCCGTGCGCCGGGCGACGTCCTGGTGGTCACCACGGGCGAGCCCCACCCGTGGTCCACGCACGAGCTGTCCTTCGGCGAGGACGCCTACTGGGCGCAGCACGACGCCGGCGACGACGTGTTCTACGCCGACGCCGCCGCCCTGCCGCGCGCCGCGACCCGCCCCGTGGTCGTCGTCGCGCTGAACGGCGGCAGCGAGGAGACCGCGGTCACGGCCCTGCCCGCCGCGCTCAACCGGGCCGGCACCCTGCTGATCGTCTGCGGCGACCCGCAGCGGATCAACACCATGCTGGGCGCGGGCGTCTGACGCTCCCGCCCGGCGGGCAGGCCGCGGCGCGTGCGCCGTGGCCCGGGGTGCCGTGCCGTGCTCGGCTGGGCCCCTCCGCAGGTGTGCTCGCGCCCGTCCGCAGGTGGGTCCGTCGCATCGGTGCCGCGCCCACGGGAGTCGGCGTGGAGGCACGGTGGGGCGTGGCTGCCTGCCCGCAGGGGCGCCGCCGTCACGCGGAGGACGACGCAGGGCGCGGTGCGGCGGGGCCGTCCGGCCTCACCGCGCCGCCACGCGCCGCGACAACTCCGACGCCGCACCCCCGGCCGAGGACTGCGACGCCGCATCTCCGGCAGAGGTCTGCGCTGCCTCGCCCCCGGCCGACGGCTGGGGTGCCGCACCGTCGGAGGGTGACCGGCGCCGACCACCGCCGGCTCCAGCGTCTTCCCCGGCACCCGTGCTGGATGCTCCGGCCGGTCCTTCGGGCGCGGGCACGGCGTGCGGCCGACGGCCTCCGCGGCCTTCGCCGAGGACCTGCCAGCCCTCCCGGGTGAGCGTGATGTACGCCCCGCACCTCAGCCCGTGCAGCGTGCACGCGTCCCGCAGGCCCCACATCCACGCGCCGTCCTCCTGCGTCCAACGCGCGTCCCCGTCACGGCAGTAGAGCAGTACGGCGGTGCGCACCGGGGTGCGGCGCCGCAGATCGTGCGGGATCACCCTGCGCAACTGGGCCAGCAGCGCGTTGCGGAACACCCACCCGTCCACCGCGCTCGCCCGTCGCACGAACGAGGCGGACGCCCTGACCCGTTCCTCCGGGTCGAGTACGGCCACGATCGCGGTGGCCAGAGTGGGCCGGTGCCGGGCGTGCAGGCTACTCACGACCTCACGTGGATTTCTGAGCAGCGGGATCTCGGCGGCTGACCACTCCGAGGGTTCGAGCATCCGGGTCAGTTGCTCGCCGGTCTCGGGCATCGCGGCAGCGGCGGCCACGGGATCCGGTGCCGACGCCGCAGCGGACGGAGCGATTCCGAAGGTCACGGTCCTCCCTTCGGCTACACGCCCCTGGCAGGGCGGGGTCGGGCTGGGGGACTGGGGGACGCACCGCGGCACAGCCCTACCGGATTACGGGGGAGCCGCGCGGGAGCGGTTCCAATTCTTGCGGCCGTACTCGCTTGCGGCAACGAGCAATTGACCCCGCCGACCCATATCCGGTGATACGTCTCGCATATCCCTGCCCAGGGCGCCGCACGATGATGCGGATGTCACCCTTGCACGGCCAGGACCAGCGGCAACACCCCCTTGGCGCCGGCCCGGCGCAGCATGCGCGTGGACACCGCGAGCGTCCAGCCGGTCTCCGTCGCGTCGTCGACCAGCAGCACCGGACCGTCTGCCTCCTGGAGGGCCGCGGCGAGAGCGGGCGGCACCGTCAAGGAGCCGTCCAGGGCGCGCAGACGCTGTGCGCTGTTGCTCCTCGGGATCCTCGCGTCCGTGACCTCGGCCACGTATTCGAGGGAACCGAGCAGCGGCAGGCGGCCGATCTCCGCGATCCGGGCCCCGAGTGACTGGATGAGCCGAGGCTTCGATCGGGAAGGCATGATCACCACACCCGCGGGCCGGGGCCCGGCGTCGGGAGCGCCCGGGGCCCAGCCACCCGGGCCCTTGGCCCAGTCCGCCAGGACCTCCACCACGGCCTGGGTGACATCGTCGGGCACCGGGCCGTCCGGCGCCTGCGGGGCGAGCATCGGGCGGAGCCGGTTGCCCCATCCGATGTCCGAGAGCCGGCCCAGGGCCCGGCCCGGAGCTGCCTGCTCACCGGCCGGGATCCGGCCCTTGAGGGTCATGCCCACGGCGGCGAGGCCGGTGGGCCACATCTTCCGGGGCTCGACCACCACACCGGGCCGGGCCAGCTCACCGCGTGCGGACTCCAGCGCGGTCGACGTCACGTCCGCCCCGAACCGGCCCCCCACGCAGTTGTCGCAGCGCCCACACGGCGCGGCCTCCTCGTCGTCCAACTGGCGCCGCAGGAATTCCATCCGGCAGGACGTGGTCGTGACGTACTCGCGCATGGCCTGCTGCTCCGCCTGCCGCTGCTTGGCGACCCAGGCGTAGCGCTCGGTGTCGTAGGACCACGGCGCGCCCGTGGCGATCCAGCCGCCCTGCACCCGCCGGACCGCACCGTCGACGTCCAGGACCTTGAGCATCGTCTCGAGCCGTGATCTGCGCAGCTCGACCAGCGGCTCCAGCGCGGGGAGCGAGAGGGGGCGATCCGCCCGTGCCAGGACGTCCAGGGTGTGACGCACCTGCTCCTCGGGCGGGAAGGCGAGGGAGGCGAAGTAGTCCCAGATCGCCCTGTCCTCCTGGCCGGGCAGGAGCAGCACTTCCGCGTGGTCGACGCCACGGCCCGCGCGGCCCACCTGCTGGTAGTAGGCGATCGGCGAGGAGGGGGAGCCGAGGTGGATGACGAAGCCCAGGTCCGGCTTGTCGAAGCCCATGCCGAGGGCGGAGGTGGCCACCAGGGCTTTCACGCGGTTGGCGAGCAGGTCCTCCTCGGCCTGCTGCCGGTCCGCGTTCTCCGTCTTCCCGGTGTACGAGGCGACGGTGTGGCCGCGCTGCCGCAGGTAGGCGGTGACCTCCTCGGCGGCGGCGACCGTGAGGGTGTAGATGATCCCGGAGCTCGGCAAGTCGTGGAGGTGGTCCGCGAGCCAGGCCAGGCGGTGTGCCGCGGTCGGGAGCTGGAGCACGCCGAGGCTCAGGCTCTCGCGGTCGAGCGGACCTCTGAGGACGAGGGCGTCCGAGCCGCTGCCGGTACCGAGCTGGTCGGCGACGTCTGCGGTCACCCGGGCGTTGGCGGTGGCCGTCGTGGCGAGGACCGGGACGCCGGGCGGCAGGTCGGCCAGCATCGTGCGCAGGCGTCGGTAGTCGGGGCGGAAGTCGTGACCCCAGTCGGAGATGCAGTGCGCCTCGTCGACCACTAGGAGGCCGGTCGCCGCGGCCAGCTTGGGCAGGACCTGGTCGCGGAAGTCGGGATTGTTGAGCCGCTCCGGGCTCACGAGCAGCACGTCGACCTCGCCCGCGGCCACCTCCGCCTGGACGGTGTCCCACTCCTCCGTGTTGGACGAGTTGATCGTGCGGGCACGGATGCCCGCGCGCGCCGCCGACTCCACCTGGTTCCGCATGAGCGCCAGCAGAGGAGAGATGATCACGGTGGGGCCGCTGCCGCGCTCCCGCAGTAGAGCCGTCGCGACGAAGTACACCGCGGACTTCCCCCAGCCGGTGCGCTGCACGACGAGGGCCCGGCGCTTGTCGGCGACCAGCGCTTCGATGGCTCTCCACTGGTCCTCACGCAGGCGCGGGCCGTCCGGCGGCGTTCCGCCGGGCGCGGGCGAGGGGCCGCCGACGAGACGGGTGAGGATGGCGTCGGCTGCCGTGCGGAGGTCTTCGTTGCTCATGGCTCCATGCAACCTGATGGGTCGGACATTCGGCGAACGGGTCCGCCGAACTGTGGACAACTCTTGTCGTGGCCCTGCCCAGGGTTATCCACAGCTCCAACCGGAGGCTGGCATTCCGGTGCAGAGTCGGCACATGACGAATCACAGCGAACCAGCCGACGCGATCGACGAGACCGTCGTCACCCTCCGCACGCCCGCCGAACTCGCCGACGCTTTGCCGTATTTGCTCGGCTTCCAGCCCGAGAACAGCGTCGTCCTCATCGCGCTGCACGGCCCCCGGGGCCGCTTCGGCGGACGGGTGCGCCTCGGCATCCCCGACCGGCCGGAGGACTGGCCGTGCGTCGCGGGGGAACTGGCCCAGTGCCTGGTGAGCGGCTCCGAGAAGCGTGAGGCCCGACCTGAGGGTGCCGTCGCCTTCCTCTGCCAGGAGCCGGAAGTGTTCGCGGGGGACACTTCCGGCCGGCAGGTCATGGAGCGCCTCAGGCCGCTGGCCCAGGCCCTCCGTACCCAGTGCGGCGGCCTCGACGTCCCCGTGCTCGAGGTCGTCTGCGTCTCGGACGGCCGCTTCTGGACGTACTGCTGCCCGGACCAGCGATGCTGCCCGCCGGAAGGCACCCCGCTTCTCCCCGCGGGTACGTCCGTCCTGGCGGCCGCCACCGTGTACGCGGGCTTCCAGGTCGGCCCGTCGCAAGGGCGGATCAGGGCCCGGCTCACGCCGTGGCGGACCGGCGCCGCGAGCGATCAGGAGCGCGCCCTGCACGACGCGGCCTGCGCGCTCGTGCCCCGCATCCTCGACGACGGCGGACATGCCGAAGTCGCCGAGGAGACCATCGGCCTGGCTCGCCACATCATGCAGCGCCTCGCCGCAGCCCCACCCATCCCCGACACACTGGAAGCCGACGTCTATGACGACGAACTGATCGGCCACGACGAAGCCGCCGCGCTGATCCTCGGCCTCCAGGACCGCACGACGCGCGACCGGGCAGCGGAGTGGATGGAGGGCGAGGAGGCGGCCCCGGCGCTCCGGCTCTGGCGCACCCTGGCCCGGCGCTGTGTGGGGGAGTACCGGCAGCACGCCGCCGCGCCCCTGACCCTCGCCGGATGGGTGGCCTGGTCGCTCGGCGACCTCGCGGAGGGCCAGGAGGCGCTGACCATGGCGTTGATCTCCGACCCGCAGTATGCCTTCGCCCTGCTGCTGCACCCGGCGTGCAGCGCGGACGAGGACCCCGAACCGATCCGCCGTATCCTGCGGAACGAGCGCTCCCAGCGGGACGGCGCGGCTGCTCAAGGCCAACAACTCGATCGCGGGACCTGCCCGAAGCCGGTCGGGACCAAGCAGGAGTCGGCCGAGGGCCCAAGGAGGACGGCAGAGACTCAGCAGGAGACCGCCGAAGCCCGTAAGGAAGCCGCTGCAGCGCAGGAAGAAGCCACCGAGGCGCAGACGGCCGCCACGATCAACAATTCCACTGGCTCGCCGGAAGGCACCCCGCCCGGAGATGCGCCGGAGCCCCAGGAGAGTACGGACGAGCTGGACCACGCAGCGGCCGGCGTCGGCGTCAGGGCGACACCGCGTGGCCGTCGCCGCTCTCCTCGCACCTCTGGCCCGGGCTCACGCGCCGTCGGCGGTGCGGGCACGGGACCGCGGAACCGGCGGGACACGATCCGCCGCGGCCCGAGGGACCAGCGGTGACCGGGGCCGCGGCCGAGACGCTGACAAAGGCGGTGACGAGAAGAGGACAGACGAGGTTCGCGCAGGCCAGGACGGCGAAGGGGCGAGCCGGCTCGGCGTATGGCGTGGAAGCCGGTACGGCGACGCGCCATCGGCTGGGAGGCTTCCTGGCCCGCGTGCGTGACTTGGGACGGTCCCAGGCCGTTCACCTGAGTGGCGGTACTCGTGTCCGGCTCGTGCCGCTGCTCCGCGACCGAGTCTCCGTAGCGCAGAGAACGCAGAAGTGGCTACCCCATGTCCGTTCCCGGCTCGTCTCCTGTCTCTCCCCGGCCCGGCGGCAACGACGGCCCGGAGCCCCCGGGCTTCCGCGAGCTCGTCTCGGCTCCGAGGCGCCCGTCCGCCGGTTGGCCACCCGGCCCGGGAGCGCGCCGTCCCGCCGCGCTGCCACCTGTGCACGCCTCGCTCGTCTGTGTCGCCCTTCCCGCGCTCGCGATCTCCACGGAGCACGGCCAGTTGAACGGCCACGGACTGGAAGGGTTCTATCGGTCCGGTCGCCGGTTGCTGTCCCGCTGCCAGGTGCGTGTGGCCGGCCGCGAGCCGGTCGCCGTGCAGGCCCGGATACTGTCGGCGGACAGTGCCCGCTTCGTGGCGACTCTCCTTCCCGCGGCGGACGGAGGGCCGGACCCGGACGTCCTGGTCGAGCGCACACGGCACGCCGACGGCACCGAGCGGATCACACTCCACAGCGCGGCCAGTCGTCCTCTGCGGCTGCCCGTCGAGGTGGCGCTGGGCACCGACCTCGCCGAACTCGGTGCGGTCGCCTCTGGCCGCGCCGGTCCCGAGCTGGCCGCCAGCGTGTACGACTCGGGCATGCGCTGGTCCTCCGGAGGAGGGGGCCACTGTGTGGTCACAGCGGTGCCGGCGCCCAAGGACGCGCTCGCTTCCGCGGGACTGCTGCGCTGGGAGGTGCACCTGCCGCCGGGAGGCAGCCAGAGCGTCGAGCTGAGGGTCCGCCCTCACGGTGCCGGCCCTCTCAGAGCGGTCGGGCACGGCGTCACCAGCCCGTTGTCCTCGGCCCAGGCGATCGGCGACGACCCAGCGGTGCCGCGCTTGCTGGACACCTCGGTGGCCGACCTCCGGGCGTTGCTGCTGCGCGCCCCGGCCCACCCCACCGATCTCTACGTAGCCGCTGGAGCGCCCTGGCGCTGCGGCCTCGCCCCCGTCGAGGCCCTCACGGCAGCGCGGATGGTCCTGCCACTCGGCACCCGGCTCGCGGAGAGCACGCTGCGGGCCCTCGCCCGCGACCAGCTCACGGGCCCCGGCCTCCGGTCGGGCATGATCCCCGGGCCCCTGCGGGACACCGGCCCCCACCTGCCGCCCGTGTGCACAGGGATCGAGGCCACGCTCCTGTACCCCGCCCTCCTCGCCGAGGCATGGCGATGGGGCATGGCGGCGGCCGCCGTGGCGGAGCTGCTTCCCTCGGCGGAGCAGTGCCTGCGCTGGCTCCTCGCCGTGGCTCCGGACGGGGCCTTCGTACGGGACATCCACCCGGACGCCCCGTCGGCCGGCCCGGCCCGCTGCGAGACACAGGCGCACGCACATCGCGCGGCGCTCCTGGGCGCCGACCTGTTGGACGCCCACGGGCGGACAGGTGGCGCGGAGCTGCGGCGCTGGGCCGAGCGGGTGCGCACGCGGTTCCGGGAGGAGTTCTGGGTGGCGGACCGGAGCGGCGGCAGACCCGCCGCGGCGCTCCACGCCGACGGACAGCCGTTGCCGCACTTGACCGGGGGCGCGGCCCACCTCCTCGACACGGGACTCCTGGGTGCGGGCGAGTTCGCACCGGGACTGCTCGACAAGGTGCAGACCGAGCAGGTGGCCAGGCTGCTGGGCGGGCCCGCCATGGACTCGGGCTGGGGCCTGCGCAGCCTGGGAGCCAAGGAGGTGTCGTACAACCCCTTCGGGCACCGCGGGGGAGCGGTGCGCGTCCACGAGACGGCCACGGCCGTCGCGGGCCTGGCGGCTGCGGGCTATGAGAAGGAAGCCGGTTCGCTCCTGCGCGGCGTGCTGGACGCGGCCGCCGCCTTCGAGTACCGGCTGCCGGAGATGTACGGCGGCGAGCAGCGGGCGACCGGCGGCGCACCCATCCCGCACCCGGCGGCCTGCCGCCCCGCGGCCGTCAGCGCGGCCGCCGGAGCGCAGCTCCTGACAGTACTGGCCGGGATCCGTCCGGACGCGCCGGCAGGCACGGTGACGTTGCGGCCGGTCCGCAGCGCGCCCCTGGGAGAGATTGGTCTGACGGGTCTGCGCGTGGCGGGCGCCCCGTTCTCCGTGCGCGTCAGCAGACTCGGCCTCGCCATGGTCGAGGAAGCAGCCGACGGACTCCAGTTGGGGGTGTGATGCCGCCGAGCGGCACTGCCATGAATACGACATGCCGGACAGGCGGCTCCCGGGAAGCGGGGCCGGAAGCAGACGGCACAGGAGGTGTTTATCGTCAGGCAGACGACTATGATCGCGGCATGTCGCCCTACGACCCGTCGGCCTTCCCGCCCTTCGCTGTCACCGTCGATCTGGTCGTGCTCACCGTGCGCCGCCACGCCCTGTGCGCGCTGGCCGTGCGCCGCGGAGAGCCGCCGTTTCAGGGGCGTTGGGCGCTGCCCGGAGGTTTCGTGCGGGCGGACGAAGACCTCTCGGCAGCCGCGGCACGTGAGCTGGTGGAGGAGACGGGGCTCTGCGCCCACGACCCGGACAGCCCGGTTCAGGCCAACGGCGCACACCTGGAGCAACTGGCGACGTACGGCGATCCCAAGCGCGATCCACGGATGCGCGTGGTCAGTGTCGCGCACTTGGCCCTCGCACCGGACCTGCCCGCGCCCCGCCCGGGAGGCGACGCCCACAGCGCGCGCTGGGCCCCGGTCGAGGCCCTGCTCCACCAAGGTGGGTACGGCCGAGAAGGGGAGCAGGCCGCGCCGCTGGCGTTCGACCATGCGCAGATCCTCGCGGACGGGGTGGAGCGGGCTCGCTCGAAGATCGAATACTCCTCGCTCGCCACTGCTTTCTGCCCGCCGGAGTTCACCGTCGGGGAGCTGCGGCGCGTGTACGAGGCCGTGTGGGGCGTCGCACTCGACCCGCGCAACTTCCACCGCAAGGTGACGGGCACCCCTGGGTTCCTCGTGCCCACGGGGGGTACGACCACCCGCCAGGGCGGCCGCCCGGCACAGCTCTTCCGGGCGGGAGGCGCGACGCTCCTCAACCCTCCGATGCTGCGACCCGACGCCTGATCGTGCGCTGATGGCCTTCACCGGGCTCGGCGGCTGACTCGTCGCGGACGCTGTCGTACTCGCTTCTGCACGGCCCATGCTTGACACCCGCGAGACACACCCTCAGCGAAAAGCCGGATATGTCGCGTTATCTTGCTGCGGTAACCACGGGGTTCGTCCGTCACTGAGCCGGAGGACGTGCCCTGGCCGCCGCGCGGTCGCACCTCCTGCGAGAGAAGCGATGATCCAGGCCATCGGACTGACGAGCAGCCCCCGCAAGGACCTTCCGCCCGCCCTCGACAACGTCTCCTTCGAAGCGCGACCAGGCCGTGTCACCGCACTTCTCGGCACACACGGCGCAGGGAAGACGACAACCGTCAGACTGATGCTGGAGCTCCAACAGGGGCGCGGCATCACGTACTTCAGGGGCAGACCGCTGCACAGCATCGCGCACCCCTCGCACGAAGTGGGTGTGCTGCTCGGCGATGTCCCCGGCCATCCGGCACGCACGGTGCGAGGGCACCTGCGCATGCTCTGCGCCGCAGTCGGTGTGCCGGCTTCCCGCGCCGATGACGTGCTCGAAGCGGTCGGACTCGTCAGCCTGCGCGACCAGCGTCTCGGCACCCTCTCGCGTGGCATGGACCGCCGTCTGGGCCTGGCGTGCGCGCTCCTCGCTGATCCGCACGCCCTCGTTTTTGACGGGCCCACCGTCGGACTCTCCGCCCGGGAGGGCGCCTGGATGCAAGGTGCCCTGCGAGCACACGCCACCCGGGGCGGCACTGTCCTGTTCACCACGGACGATCCCAAGGAAGCGGCGCGGGCCGCCGACAGGGTCGTCACGCTGGACGCGGGGCGGCTCGTCGCCGACCAGGACGCGGCGGACTTCGCCCGTACCCGGCTCAGGCCCCGCGTCGCCGTGCGCAGCCCGCACGCCGCGCGCCTCGCCGCCCTGCTGGCCAAGGAGGCGCGCTCACGCCGACGGGCCGTCGAAGTGGTGCGGGAAGGCGGCAGCCGGTTGTCGGTGTACGGAAGTACCTGCGGAGAGGTGGGGGAGACCGCGTTCCGGCACGGCATCCTCGTCCATCAACTTGCCGACGAGGTCGGGGACGCCGGACCTTCAGGGGACGCCGAAGGCCCCTTGTCGAGCGATGGGCTCAGGGGCACCGGATCGCTGGGCGCCGAGGTGCGACAGCGGGTACTGGCGGTCTCGGAGCCGGGGGCAGAGCGCGTTGACGATGTACGGAACGGGCCCGTGAGCCTCACGTCCGCCGAAGCCGAGGCAACCGAAGAAGGGGCGGACCCCCCCGCACCTGTAGCTGCTGCCAAGGACGCGCAGCAGCGGTCCCAGTCGCCCGTCGCATCGCCCGAGCCCAGTGCCGTTCCCGAGGGATCACCGGACGCCGGCGAGGCCACCCCGCGGACGCCGTCGCCGTCGCCGTCGCCGTCGTCCCCGGCCCGGCCCCCGCTGTCCGCGCCTCTGCCCGCGCCGTCCCCGCTCCCCCCTCCCCTCGCCACCCGCGCCGCCCCGAGCCCTCTCCGTCCGCTGCGCTACGAGCTGCACCGCATCACGGGTGTCGGCACCGGGTACTTCACGGTGGCCGGCGTCATCGCCGTGTCCGCGGTCCTCTGCCTCCTCCTCGCCCGGACCGGGCACACACCACAGCACTACCTGCTTGCTTCCTGGCCGGAGGAGCTCCCCCTGCCGCCCGCCGCCCTGGGCGCGGGGCTGCTCGGCGCGCTCGCCTTCGGTGAGGAGTACCGCCACCCCGCCCTCGCGGCGGATCGCGGTGCCGTGCCCCGCCGTCTGAGCTTCCTCACCGCGAAGCTCGCCGTCGCCGCCATCACCGCACTGCTGCTGGCCGGGCTCACCGTGGGGTGCGACGCCGTGCTGCTCCACCTGGTATACGGAGAGGAGCTCACGAAAGTTCCCGCCGACTGGCTGTCACTGAGCGTCAGTTGGGTGTCTCTGATGGTCGGCTGCGCCTGGGCCGGCGTGCTGGCCGCGGGCATCTTCCGGTCCACCACCGCCGGGCTCGCGGCAGTGCTCGCGGTGCCGATCGTCGTCGTACCGGTCGTACGAAAGGCGCTGGAAGGGGCGTCCGCCCGGTCGGCCGTCGGGTTTCCGGGAAGGCTGCGTCATCTCACCCTGGTGCAATGGCCGTTCGGTATCGAACGCTTCATCGCGGGAGCACTCAAGGCGGTGGCCCAACCTGTGGGCGGCGCACTGATGTTGTCACTGTCCGCTCTGCTCGGCGCGTACCTGCTCACGGCGGTGCGCGGACGGGCCCGCTGACCTCTTCCGCTGCCGACGGCGCGGATCGATGGTGGTCTTCTGTCGCTTACGACGGGGTTCCCTGACGGTCTTCTGGCACCTTTCGTTCGCCTGCTGAGCACAAGTCTTCGTAGGGCAGCCACTTCTTTCCGATAACGCGTCAATTGCGGCGAGGTAAGCGATCACCCTTTCGTGTGCTTTTCACCAAAGACCTCAAGGGACTTGGACGCCCGGCCGACAACTGAATCCGTGAGTACCCTTGCGCACACCATGATGACCGCCGCCCGTTCCGCAGACTCCGGCCTCGCCGGCCCGGGCGAACTCGACCGCTACCCCTACACCGAGGCCCACAGCGCCGACCGCGTGGTCGCGCCCGCCTGGGAGAGCGCCGACCAGGAACTGGGCCGCGTCGGCCGCCGGGCAGCCGGCAGCCGTGGCCGCGGACTGCATGGCCAACTGGTCCAGCAACTGGGCCAGATGATCGTCTCCGGGGATCTGGGCGCCGACCGGCCGCTCGTCCCGGAGGAGATCGGCCAGCGGTTCGAGGTCTCCCGCACCGTCGTCCGCGAATCACTGCGCGTACTGGAGGCCAAAGGCCTGGTCAGCGCCAGGCCCAACGTCGGCACCCGCGTGCGTCCCGTCAGCGACTGGAACCTGCTCGACCCGGACATCATCGAGTGGCGGGCGTTCGGTCCGCAACGCGACGACCAGCGCCGTGAGCTCAGCGAGCTGCGCTGGACCATCGAGCCACTGGCGGCCCGGCTCGCCGCCGGGCACGGCCGGGAGGAGGTGCAGCAGCGCCTCTCCGACATGGTCGAGATCATGGGGCACGCGCTGGCACAGGGTGACTCGATCACCTTCACCCGCGCCGACGCCGAGTTCCACTCGCTGCTCATCCAGGTCGCAGGCAACCGCATGCTCGAGCACTTGTCCGGCATCGTCTCGGCCGCCCTCCAGGTCTCCGGGGGCCCGGTCACCGGCTGTGACCGCCCCACCGAGGCCTCGCTGACCCATCACGCCCGGATCGTCGACGCCCTCTCCTCCGGCGACGGGCCCGCGGCCGAGGCCGCCATGCGCCAGCTCCTGACCGTCCACCCGGAGGTGGAGCGGGTCGTGCCCGCTCCTCGCGAGCACTGACCGCGGCCTCGCGTCGCCACCGCAGCCGTGCGCGCCGCGCAGCATCGTTTCGCTGCTCCCCCTCCCGCTGACCGCTCCCGTGTCGCCGGACTCCCGGGGCCTTCCAGGTGCCAAGGGCCCGGCGACACGGGCGTAACGGCTCGGGCCCGCGGGGGCCCCCGTCCGGCCGGGGAGTACACGCGTCTCCCGGCGCCCGTCCGGACGCGCGTACCTCGCTCGAGAACACGTACCTGCTCAAGAGCGCGTGCCCCGCTCGAGAAGGGGTAGCCGGTCTTCGCGGACGGTCATACGACCGAGTAGTTGACAGTTGAAACGTCGCTGACTTCGAGGGTGGCGCTCCGGCGCGCGTCTCGGAGGTTGGGCGGTCCTTCTCTGTACGTATGACCGGTCTTGGACCCAAGAGTGGTCGACTTTTCCGTAGCAGTGGTCGCTTCTGACCGGATCTAGACGTTTTTCAGCCCCTATGGGGTGTGACTCGGGCCACGTAGATTGGGCGTAACGCTCCTAGAGGCAGCGCGATGACCTAAGAGGTGATAGCCGAGGAGGGAATACAGACGTCGTGCCAGACGCTGTCCAGCTCCACGGTCCCGCCCGCACCGTCGGCACAATTCCCAGCCGTCGGTCGTCGGCTCCGATCCAGGGTGGACGGGGCCGGAAGCCGTTTTCCAACGTTCCGAGAGGTTGTTCGTGTCGGCCAGCACATCCCGTACGCTCCCGCCGGAGATCGCCGAATCCGTCTCAGTGATGGCGCTCATCGAGCGGGGAAAGGCTGATGGGCAGATCGCCGGCGACGACGTGCGTCGTGCCTTCGAAGCTGACCAGATCCCGGCCACTCAGTGGAAGAACGTTCTGCGCAGCCTCAACCAGATCCTCGAGGAAGAGGGTGTGACGCTGATGGTGAGTGCCGCGGAGCCCAAGCGCCCCCGCAAGAGCGTCGCAGCGAAGAGTCCGGCCAAACGCACCGCGACCAAGACGGTCGCGGCCAAGACCGCCACCGCGAAGTCGGCCACCGCCACAGCCGCCTCGGCGAAGCCCGCCGCCGAAGGCGTGGCCGAGGACAGCACGGCCGCCAAGAAGGCTGCTGCCAAGAAGACGACGGCCAAGAAGGCCGTCACGAAGAAGACCGTCGCCAAGAAGACGACGGCGAAGAAGACCGCCTCCAAGAAGGAGGCCGGTGAGCTCCTGGACGAGGAGGTCACCGAGGAGACCCCCGTCGTCGGCAAGCCCGGCGAGGGCGAGCCCGCGGAAGAGGGCGCCCAGGGCTTCGTCCTCTCCGACGAGGACGAGGACGACGCGCCCGCCCAGCAGGTCGCGGCGGCCGGCGCCACCGCCGACCCCGTCAAGGACTACCTGAAGCAGATCGGTAAGGTCCCCCTGCTCAACGCCGAGCAGGAGGTCGAGCTCGCCAAGCGCATCGAGGCGGGTCTGTTCGCCGAGGACAAGCTGGCCAACGCCGACAAGCTCGCGCCGAAGCTCAAGCGCGAGCTGGAGATCATCGCCGAGGACGGCCGCCGCGCCAAGAACCATCTCCTGGAGGCCAACCTCCGCCTGGTGGTCTCCCTGGCCAAGCGCTACACGGGCCGCGGCATGCTCTTCCTGGACCTCATCCAGGAGGGCAACCTCGGTCTGATCCGCGCGGTCGAGAAGTTCGACTACACCAAGGGCTACAAGTTCTCCACGTACGCCACCTGGTGGATCCGTCAGGCCATCACCCGCGCCATGGCCGACCAGGCCCGCACCATCCGCATCCCGGTGCACATGGTCGAGGTCATCAACAAGCTCGCGCGCGTGCAGCGCCAGATGCTCCAGGACCTGGGCCGTGAGCCCACCCCGGAGGAGCTGGCCAAGGAGCTCGACATGACCCCGGAGAAGGTCATCGAGGTCCAGAAGTACGGCCGCGAGCCCATCTCCCTGCACACCCCGCTGGGCGAGGACGGCGACAGCGAGTTCGGTGACCTCATCGAGGACTCCGAAGCCGTGGTTCCGGCCGACGCGGTCAGCTTCACGCTCCTCCAGGAGCAGCTCCACTCCGTCCTCGACACCCTGTCCGAGCGCGAGGCGGGCGTCGTCTCGATGCGCTTCGGTCTCACCGACGGTCAGCCGAAGACCCTCGACGAGATCGGCAAGGTCTACGGGGTGACGCGTGAGCGCATCCGCCAGATCGAGTCGAAGACCATGTCGAAGCTGCGCCACCCGTCGCGTTCGCAGGTCCTGCGCGACTACCTGGACTAGGTCCCGACCGCCAGGACCGCGCCCTGCCTCGGGACGGCACGTCCCGACCGCCAGGGCCAGGTCCTGGCCATCCGGACCAGACCTCTGAGCGCCTGCGAAAGACCCGGAGCCCTTCCGTGCGAAGGCTCCGGGTCTTTCGTCTGTCTGCGCGGACAGGGTGCGGCGCGCGCGACGGCGGATGACTCTGGGTACGCGATGGCAACCCGGAGTGAGGAGAACGCATGCGTCGCCCCTTCGCCCGAACGCTGGCGGGAACGCTGATCCTGGGGGCCGCCGCTGCGGCTCTGCCTCTGGCCTCCCCACCTCCGGCGGCCGCCGACAGTGTGATCGTCGGCGGCACTCCGGCACGGGTGGAGGACAGTCCGTGGACGGTGGCCCTCGCCAGTCGTGCCCAATTCGGAGGTACCCGCTCGGGCCAGTTCTGCGGGGGCGTCGTGGTCGCGCCGTCCACGGTGCTGACCGCGGCACATTGCATGAGCGAAGAGGTGCTCGGCGTGCCCCTGCAGCAGTTGCGGGACCTGAGGGTCCTGGCCGGACGCGAGGACCTGCACACGGACTCCGGGGCCGAGATCCCGGTGAGTGACGTATGGGTCAACCCTGAGTACGACGCCTACACGAACGACGGCGACGTCGCCGTCGTGACCCTGTCCAGGGCGCTGCCGCAGGGGTATGTGATCCCGATGGCGCGCGCAGGAGACCCCGCGTACGAACCGGGGACCGGCGCGGCTGTGTACGGCTGGGGAGACACGACGGGCGCAGGTGACTACGCGCACGTGCTGCACTCCGCGCGCGTGACGGTCCTGCCGGATGCCGTATGCGACGAGGCCTACCAAGGCAGCGTCGACGGGACGTACACGCGGACGTCGATGCTGTGCGCAGGCGAGCGCCAGGGCGGGCGGGACGCCTGCCAGGGCGACAGCGGAGGCCCCCTGGTGGCTCGCGGACGCCTCATCGGGCTCGTGTCGTGGGGGAGCGGCTGCGGCCGGGCGGACAGCCCGGGGGTCTATACGCGCGTCTCGGAGGTCGTACGGCTTGTGGAGCGGTACGAGTAGCAGCGCGCGGGGTGCGCTGAGGTGCGCAGGCCTGGGGTGCCTCAAGGGCTGCCCAGTGGGGCCGGCCGGGGGGGCGCTCGGTAGCGGCGCACTCCACCGTCTGAGCCGCCGCGCAACGCGGTGGCTCACATCCTGGCGAGCGCAGTGACGGTGCGACGACTGGGGCGGTACGCAGGCCGAGAGCGGCCTTACGGGGCAGCGGGGGAGCTTCGGCGCGGCCCTGTGGGGCCGCCTCAGCGCTCGCTGCCGGGGGATGTCGCGGGGTTGGGCGGTCCCCGGGAATTGGGCTCCTCCCGGAGCCGTCAGGGCCCGTCCGTCGGCACGGCCCGGAGCTGCCAGCCGCTACGGTTCGCGCCAGGAAGACGTCCGCGCCTGGAAGGTCCACGCCGGGAAACGCCTGGAAACCTCAGGGAAGAGGACGGGCGGCCGCTCCTGGGTCACAGGGGCAGCCGCCCGGTCGCCGGCCTGGTGGTCCGGCGTTCGCTCGTCGTGGTGCGAGGCGTCAGCGGTCCTCATCGGACGTGGTGGCCGGAACGGCCGTCAGGCGCTCCGTCTCGTCCTGTATCTCGGCGGCGATCTTCTTGAGTTCCGGCTCGAACTTGCGACCGTGGTGGGCGCAGAAGAGCAGTTCACCGCCACTGAGCAGCACGACGCGCAGGTAGGCCTGGGCGCCGCATCGGTCGCAGCGGTCAGCGGCCGTCAGGGGGCTCGCGGGGGTCAGAACAGTAGTCACGTCGCCTCTTCTCTAGCTCGACGAGCTGTCGTACCAGGGTCAACATCCAACCAGGCCGAAAACGTTCCCGCTCGTGGCTTTTCCTCGAAATTTTCTTTCCGAGGTGGCTGTCTGCTGCCGGTTGGCGGCGAATGTGCCGTAGTGCGTGTCTTACGTGTCGTACGGTTTCGCGCTGTCTGTCAGGTCGGGTCCTGCCGGCTGGCTTGCCGGTTGTTCAAGAGGACGTGCCCGGAGCCTAAATGGTTCATGCCTGGAAGGGAACGTGACGTGCGCTTCACTCCATCGAGGGATCGAACACGCGTGCGCTTCTGGACTAGTCTGGACCTGGTCGGGGGTGATGGCGAGGGTGGCGTGGCAGCGGCTCTACCAGGCCTCGGTACCCTCTGACGGGCAGCAGAAGCCGAGCCCTTACCCCGAAGGGCCCCCAATGAAATTCAGCGAGGAGCGAACCGCGTGACCGCCGAGACGTCCGTGCCGTCCACAGCGTTGCTGACCGGAGCAGACCGGGACGGTTCCAACTACACCGCGCGGCACCTGCTCGTCCTGGAGGGGCTCGAGGCGGTCCGCAAGCGCCCGGGCATGTACATCGGCTCCACGGACAGCCGGGGCCTGATGCACTGCCTCTGGGAGATCATCGACAACTCCGTCGACGAGGCCCTGGGCGGGTTCTGCGATCACATCGAGGTGATCCTGCACGACGACGCCTCCGTGGAGGTCCGGGACAACGGCCGGGGCATCCCCGTCGACGTCGAGCCGAAGACCGGGCTCTCCGGTGTCGAGGTCGTCATGACGAAGCTGCACGCGGGCGGCAAGTTCGGCGGCGGTTCGTACGCGGCCTCCGGCGGTCTGCACGGCGTGGGCGCCTCCGTGGTGAACGCCCTGTCGGCCCGCCTGGACGTCGAGGTGGACCGCGCCGGGCACACCCACGCCATCAGCTTCCGGCGCGGCGTCCCCGGTGCGTTCGCAAAGATGGGGCCCGAGGCCCCGTTCGATGCCAAGGCCCGGCTGACCAAGGTCAAGAAGATCCCCAAGGCCCGTACGGGTACCCGCGTGCGGTACTGGGCGGACCGCCAGATCTTCCTCAAGGACGCCAAGCTCAACCTGGAGACGCTGCACCAGCGTGCCCGGCAGACCGCGTTCCTCGTTCCGGGCCTCACGATCGTCGTACGCGACGAGTACGGGCTGGGCGAGGGCGGTACGAAGGGCGAGGAATCCTTCCGCTTCGACGGTGGCATCAGCGAATTCTGTGAGTTCCTGGCACAGGACAAGGCGGTGTGCGACGTCCTGCGCTTCACCGGGCAGGGCACCTTCAAGGAGACCGTGCCGGTCCTGGACGACCGCGGGCACATGACGCCCACCGAGGTCACCCGCGAGCTGGGCGTGGACGTCGCCCTGCGCTGGGGCACCGGCTACGACACGACGATCAAGTCGTTCGTGAACATCATCGCCACGCCCAAGGGCGGCACCCACGTGGCTGGCTTCGAGCGCTCGCTCACCAAGACCGTCAACGAGGTGCTGCGGGCACAGAAGCTGCTGCGGGTGGCCGAGGACGACGTCGTCAAGGACGACGCCCTCGAGGGGCTGACCGCGGTCGTGACCGTGCGGCTGGCCGAGCCGCAGTTCGAGGGCCAGACCAAGGAGGTCCTGGGCACGTCGGCGGCCAACCGCATCGTGGCCAACGTGATCGCCAAGGAGCTCAAGGCGTTCCTCACCTCGTCCAAGCGGGATGCCAAGGCGCAGGCGCGGGCCGTGATGGACAAGGTCGTGGCGGCGGCGCGGACCCGCATCGCGGCCCGGCAGCACAAGGAGGCCCAGCGGCGCAAGACGGCCCTGGAGTCGTCGTCCCTGCCGGCGAAGCTGGCGGACTGCCGCAGTGACGCGGTGGACCGCAGTGAGCTGTTCATCGTGGAGGGGGACTCCGCGCTGGGCACGGCGAAGCTGGCGCGCAATTCGGAGTTCCAGGCGCTGCTACCCATCCGCGGCAAGATCCTCAACGTTCAGAAGTCGTCGGTCTCCGACATGCTGAAGAACGTCGAGTGCGGCGCGATCATCCAGGTCATAGGGGCTGGGTCCGGCCGGACCTTCGATCTGGACGCCGCCCGCTACGGAAAGATCATCTTGCTGGTGGACGCCGATGTCGACGGGGCGCACATCCGCTGCCTGTTGCTGACGCTCTTCCAGCGCTACATGCGGCCCATGGTCGAGGCCGGCCGGGTGTTCGCGGCGGTGCCGCCGCTGCACCGCATCGAGCTGTCCCAGCCCAAGAAGGGGCAGGACAAGTACGTCTACACGTACTCCGACCGTGAGCTGCGCGAGACGCTGCTGGAGTTCGAACGCAAGGGCGTGCGGTACAAGGACTCCATCCAGCGCTACAAGGGCCTGGGCGAGATGGACGCCGACCAGTTGGCGGAGACCACGATGGACCCGCGTCACCGCACTCTGCGCCGTATCAACATCAGCGACCTGGAAGCCGCCGAGCAGGTCTTCGACCTGCTCATGGGCAATGAAGTCGCTCCCCGCAAGGAGTTCATCACCAGCTCCGCCGCCACGCTCGACCGCTCGCGCATCGACGCGTAACCGCGGTCCGGGCGCCACGACGCCCCGCCGCGTCCGGTGCCTCCACCCCCGGGTGGAGGCACCGTTCCACCCGCGCTCCACTTCTGCTCCGATTCGCTGACCTGGGCCGATTCCGTACCGTCGAAGTCGTCGTACTTCTTCGTCCGCGCACGCCATCGGAGGCCGTGATGCCCGGGTTCGCCAACGCGCTGCTGATCATCGCTGCCGCCGGGCTGCTCGCCATACGCCAGACGAAGCCGCAGCGCATGAGGGCGGCCAGGCGCTGGTGGCCGCTGCCCGTCGTGCTCGCCTACTGCGGCCTGCGCGGATCGGGTCGCGGCTCGCATCTGATCGATGTCCACCACCGCTATGCGTCGATAGCGCTCCTCAGCGTCGAACTGCTCGTCGGCGTGGCAATGGGCGCGGCGGCCTGGGCCGGCACCAGCCACATCCGGACCGAGCCGGACGGTTCCGTGCGTAGCCGGGAGACCAAGGCCACGGCCGTGATGCGAGGTGCGGGCATCGCCCCACGGCTCGGGCTCGTCGGCATAGCCCTGCTCATCGGTATGCACCAGGGCACCGGCGCGCTGCTCCTCGGCCTGGCGGCGTCCCTGCTGGTAGGCGCCGGCTCTCTGGAGCTGCGGGTTGGCGCTCTGCATCCGGCTCCGGTACTCACCGCCGCCGTGCGGTGACCGGGCACACCGACCGGAAGGAGTAGGCATGACGTGCGACAACTGGACGCGCTGGCCTGTACGGGAAGCACTCAGCCCGGAGGGCTTGACCCGGTCCCGGCGGTTGCTCACCTGGGTGGTGCGCGCGGTGTTCATCGGCGTGCTGCTGTGGAGTGCCTTCTCCGGGCGCGACATGCCGGCCTGGGGCAGCGCCCTGGCGATGCTCATGGTCGTGCTCTGTACGGTGACCATCGCGTGGTACTTCCACGCCACCCTGCAACGGCAGGCCTGGACGTCCTTGTGCTCACTCGGCCTGCTGGTGGCGGTAGGCGCGGTGGCGCAGGGAACCGGGTTGCACATACCCGCGGCCGTGCTGTGGTGCTCCTGCGCCGTTCTGGCCCTGGAGCGACTGCCCCTGGGCGCGGCGGTGGCCGCCGCCCTGCTGGCACTGGGGGCGTTTGCCCTGGTGAACGAGGACCCGTGGCCGGTCACAGCGGCCGTCACCGTGGGTCTTGGTCTCGCCGGTTACGTCCTGCGGCTGGATGCCGAGGCCCGGGGCAACGCCCAGCGACTGCTCGCGCAGGAGCGGGCCGCGCGGGCCGCCGAGGCGGAGTCCGCCGCCCTGGCCGAGCGCGCCCGGATCGCCCGGGAGATCCACGACGTGCTGGCGCACAGCCTCTCCGCGCAGATGGTCCACCTGGAGGCGGCCCGGCTGCTGATCGAACGGGACGCGGACCGGGAGCAGATCCACGAACGGGTGGTTGCGGCACGGGCCATGGCTGCGGAAGGACTGGCCGAGACCCGCCAGGCGCTGTCCGCGCTGCGCGGGGAGATGACCCCGGTCGAGGACTATCTCCGCCGGCTCGCCGCTGAGGACGGAACCCAGGTCGCGGTCTCCGGAGAGCGCCGGGACCTTGCCACCGAGGCTTCGCAGGCGGTGCGGAGAGTGGCGCAGGAGGCATTGACGAACGTCCGGAAGCACGCTTCGGGCGCCAAGGTGACCGTGTGCCTGGAGTACGGGGAGGAGGACGTCACGCTGGACGTGCGGGATTCGGGCGGGGCGCCGGGTGATCTGACGGCGTCGGGTGCCGGGTACGGTCTGCTCGGAATGCGGGAGCGCGCCGAGTTGCTCGGCGGCTCGCTGGAGGCGGGGCCGGAGGAGGATGGCTTCGCGGTGAGGCTGAGGGTGCCGGGATGACAGGGGACGACGGGCGCAGCGACGGCGGGACCATGGCTGGTGCTGGTGCTGGTGCTGGTGCTGGTGCTGGTGCTGGTGCTGGTGCTGGTGCTGGTGCTGGTGCTGGCGGTGTGGGCCCCGGCTCTCCGGCGGGCGGGCCGGGAGTGAGCGTCGGGGTTCGCGCAGAGGCAGGTGTCAGTGCGGGTGCCGGTGCGGGTGCGGGGCCGGTGGGCCAGGAGGCAGCAGCAGAGGGGAAGGCGCCCGCGCGTGTGGTCGTGGTCGATGACCAGACTGTGGTGCGTGAGGGCATTGTGATGCTGCTGGGGCTGTTGCCGGGGATCGAGGTCGTGGGTGCCGGGGGCGACGGTGAGGAAGCGGTGCGGCTCGTGGCAGAACTCGCGCCGGACGTCGTGCTGATGGACCTGAGGATGCCCCGTTGTGACGGGGCGGAGGCGACGCGCCGGATCCGCGCCGAGTATCCGGGTACGCAGGTGGTGGTGCTCACTACATACGACGACGATGAGTCGCTGTTCCCCGCGCTCAAGGCCGGGGCGCGGGGGTATCTCACCAAGGACGCGGGCGGTGACGAGATCGTGCGGGCCATCGGGGACGTGCTCTCGGGGAAGGCCGGTCTGTCGCCGCAGATCCAGCGGCGGCTCCTGGAGCGGCTCGCGGAGCCGGAGCCTCCGGCGCGGCCGGTGGAACCGCCGGACGGCCTGACGCTGCGGGAGACGGAGGTGATCGGACTGATCGCGGAAGGGATGACGAACCAGGAGATCGCTCGCGCGCTGCACGTCTCCACGGCCACCGTGAAGACCCACATCAACAACCTCTTCGCCAAAACGGGGCTCAAGGACCGCGCACAGGCCGTGCGGTATGCCTATCGACACGGTCTCGCGCAGCCACCGGGAAGTACGCGCAGGTGAGAAACCATTTCACCTGATGGGGTGAAGAGCGGAAGGAGACAAGTCAGGGATCTTCCCGTTCTGCTCATCCTTGGGCACGCGGCCGAACATGGCTGCGGGCAAGGAGAGTTCGGTGGAGAAGGACGACGGCCGTAATGCCGGGCGGGACGGTCCAGGCGACCTGCGGGACCCGTGGTACGACGAGCTCGCCACGGGGTGGGGCGAGCCGGACGGCGTGGGCACACCGGCGCCCATGAGTCCTGCCGCCCCGGTGCCCGAGGGGGACAGGAGCGCGACCGACATCTACCTGCAGGTGCAGGCGAGCGAGGCCTTTCAGGAAGTGCGACGCCGATACCGAAGGTTCGTGGTCCCCGGGGTGGCCGTCTTCTTCACCTGGTACGTGGCGTACGTCGTGACGGCGACGTCGGCGCCGGGGTTGATGGCGCGGCCCGTCACCGGTGCGGTGAACGTGGCGATGCTGGCGGGGCTCGGGCAGTTCGTCACGACGTTCCTGCTGACCTGGGCGTACGCCCGGCATGCGCGGCTGCGGCGGGACCGGGCGGCGCTCGATCTGCGCTGGACCGTGTTCGAGCAGAAGAGGGAGCGGGAGCTGAGGCAGGGGGCGAGCGGTGACCGGTGAGCATCAGACGGCGGCGCTCGTGCTGTTCGGTGTGTTCGTGGCGGTCACGCTCGCCATCACGACGTATGTGAGCCGCAACAGGCAGGGTTCGGCGGAGGAGTTCTATGCGGGCGGGCGGTTGTTCTCGCCCATGGAGAATGGTTTTGCCATCGCGGGGGATTACATGTCGGCCGCCTCGTTCCTCGGCATCTCCGGGCTGATCGCGCTGTACGGCTACGACGGGCTGCTGTATTCGGTGGGGTTTCTCGTGGCGTGGCTGGTGGTGCTGTTCCTCGTGGCGGAACTGGTGCGCAACTGCGGGCGGTTCACGCTCGCCGACGTCGTGGCGGCGCGGATGCGGGAGCGTCCGGTGCGCATCGCCGCGGGAACGTCCTCGGTGACGGTGTCCGTTCTCTATCTGGTGGCGCAGATGGTGGGGGCCGGTTCCCTGGTCGCGTTGCTGCTCGGGGAGACGGGCGAGGCCGCGCAGGCGTGGACGGTCATCGGTGTCGGCGCGCTCATGGTCGTCTATGTGTCGCTGGGAGGGATGCGGGCCACCACGTGGATCCAGATCGTCAAAGCGGTCCTGTTGATGGGCGGGGCCGTCGCGCTGACCGTGCTGGTGCTGGTGCGGTTCCAGGGCGACTTCAACCACTTGTTGCGTACGGCTGCCGACCGCAGTGGGCACGGGAGCGCGTTCCTGGCGCCCGGTCTGAAGTACGGCGGGGACTGGACCGCGCGCCTGGACTTCATCAGCCTGGGGCTGGCGCTCGTGCTGGGGACGGCGGGACTGCCGCACATTTTGTCCCGTTTCTACACCGTGCCGACCGCGCGGGCCGCCCGCCGCTCGGTGGTCTGGTCGATCGGTCTCATCGGCGGGTTCTACCTGATGACGATCGTGCTGGGCTTCGGTGCGGCCGCGATCGTCGGTGCCGACGCGGTCCGCGGGTCGAACGCCGCGGGGAACACGGCGGTGCCCCTGCTGGCGCTCGACCTGGGCGGAGGCGCGGATTCCACCGGAGGAACGGTTCTCTTCGCGATCGTCGCCGCCATCGCGTTCGCCACCATCCTCGCCGTGGTCGCCGGGATCACGCTCGCGTCCTCGGCGTCCGTGGCCCACGACCTGTACGCGTCCCTGCGGCGGCGCGCCGAGCCGCGCAGTGAGGTGGCGGTGGCGCGTGTCGCCGCGGCCGGGATCGGGGTGGTGGCGATCGGCCTCGGGTTGCTGGCCAAGGACCTCAATGTCGCGTTCCTGGTGGGGCTCGCGTTCGCGGTGGCCGCGTCCGCCAACCTGCCGGTGCTGCTGTACTCGCTGTTCTGGCGGAGGTTCACGACGCGGGGCGCCGTGTGGTCGGTGTACGGGGGCCTGGTGCCCGCGCTGGTGCTCGTGGCGCTGTCGCCGGTGGTGTCCGGCAGCCCGGACGCCTTGTTCCCCGGCGTGGACTTCCAGTACTTCCCACTCGACAACCCGGGCCTGGTCTCCATCCCGCTGGGCTTCCTCGCGGGCTGGCTGGCCACGGTGACCTCGGCGGACAGGGCGGACGAGGGCAAGCACGCGGAGACGGAGGTGCGTTCGCTGACGGGGGCGGGCGCCGTGTAAGCCGAGTGGAGGCGAGGGCGGCGGGGAGGCCTCCCCGTGCCGAGATCCCGGGGGAGGGGTCGCCCGGGGCTTCCGACGGTGCCGCGAACGCAGGGCTAGCGGCCGGTCGCCCACTCGTAACGGTGCTCCGGACGGCCCGTGTCGCCGTACCTCAGGCTCAGTCGCACGCGGCCCGTGCGCTCCAGGAGTTTCAGGTAGCGCTGCGCGGTCTGGCGGCTGAGCCGGGTGCGTTCCCCCAGCTCCTGGGCGGAGAGGGGCCCTTCGGCGGCCAGCAGGGCCCTGCGGACCAGTTCCGCCGTGGTGGGGGAGTGCCCCTTGGGCAGCTCGGGCGCAGTGGTCGTCGCGGAGAGCGCGCCGAAGATCCGGTCGACCTCCGCCTGCTCCGCCTCGCCCCCGCCGTCTAGGGTGCGGCGCAGCGTGGCGTAGGCCTCGAGCTTCGCGCGGAGCCCGGTGTACGAGAACGGCTTGACCAGGTACTGCAGCGCGCCGTGGCGCATCGCGGCCTGGACGGTGGTGATGTCCCGCGCCGCCGTCACCATGATGACGTCGGTCTGGTGGCCGCGTTCGCGGAGCGTACGCACCATGGCGAGGCCCGTCCGGTCCGGCAGGTAGTGGTCGAGGAGTACGAGGTCGACGGGCACCTCCTCGACCAGCCGCAGCGCCTCGGCGGCGCTGTGGGCGCGTCCGGCGACCCGGAAGCCCGGGACCTTCTCGACGTAGGCGGCGTTGACGTCCGCGACCCGGACGTCGTCGTCCACGACCAGCACCTCGATCATCGCGCCTCCTCCGGAACGAACGGCTGTGGTTCCGCCGGGTCCGACTGCGGACCCTCGGCGGACGACGGTTGGTCTGCTGCGGACGTCGGATACTGGCCCGCCGGGCCAGGACGCGGAGCCGCCGAGACGGGACACGGACCGGTGGAGGCGGACTGGGGCTCCGCGGTGGCCGGAGGCGGTCCTGCTGCGGCCGTCGGCGGCCCCGCTGTGGCCGGTTGCGGCTCCGTGAGTCCTTCGGGCAGGACGACGGTGAACTCGGCGCCTCCGTCCGGGCCCGCGCCGACCCGGGCGGTGCCGCCCTGGCGCTCGGCGAGCCGGCGCACGAGCGCGAGACCGATGCCCCGCCTGCCGTGTGCGGGGGCTTCCTTGGTGGTCCAGCCCTCCGTGAAGACCGCCTCGCGCTGTCCCGGCGGGACACCGGGGCCGGAATCGCGTACCCGGAGGACAACCGTGCGTCCCTGGAGACCTTCGGTACGCAGAACGACCTCCACGCGCGCGTGCGGTGTGCCTGCCGCCGCGTCCAGCGCGTTGTCCACGAGGTTGCCGACGATCGTCACGAGGCCGCCTGGGTCGACGAGCCGGTCGGGCACGGCGGTGTCCTCGGAGACGACGAGTGCCACGCCGCGCTCCGTGGCCACGGTCGCCTTGCCGACGAGCAGGGCCGACAGGAGCGGATCGTGGATCTTCTCGGTGATCTGCTCGGCCGTCACCCGGTGCGCGCCCGCCACCTCGCCGACGAACTCCGCGGCCTCTTCGTACAGCTCCAGTTCCAGCAGGCCGAGCAGCGTGTGCATACGGTTGGCGTGCTCGTGGTCCTGGGCGCGCAGGGCGTCGATGAGGCCGCGGGTGGAGTCGAGTTCGCGACCGAGCTGCTCCAGCTCGGTGCGGTCGCGCAGGGTCGCGACGGCGCCCCCGTCGTCCGTGGGCATGCGGTTGGCGACCAGGACGCGTTGGCCCCGTACCGTCAACAGGTCGGTGCCCGTGACCCGTCCCGCCAGCACGTCCGTCGTACGCCCCGGGCCGAGGGCCACGTCCAGAGGACGGCCGATCGCCTCCGTGCCGAGCCCCAGGAGGCGCTGCGCCTCGTCGTTGAGCAGCCGTACGCGTCCGTCGTGGTCCAGGGCGACGACGCCCTCCCGGATGCCGTGCAGCATCGCCTCCCGCTCGGCGAGCAGCGCCGCGATGTCGGAGAAGGCGAGGTCCCGGGTCTGGCGCTGGACCCGCCGGGAGATCAGATAGGCGGCGAGGGCGCCGACGGCGAGTGCTCCGCCCGCGTACGCGAAGAGGCCGGGGATCGTGTGGATCAGCCGGTCGCGGACGCTGTCGTACGCGATGCCCACGGAGACCGCCCCGACGATGTCGCCGCTGGGGACGCGCAACGGCACCTTCCCGCGCGCGGAGCGGCCCAGTGTGCCGCTGTCGATCTGCATGACGTCCCGGCCGTCCAGTGCGTCGCTGGGGTCGGTCGAGACGACCTTGCCGATCTCACCGGGTTCCGGGTGGGACCAGCGCACCCCGAGCTTGTTCATGATCACGACGTATTCGGCTCCGCTGGCCTCGCGGATCCGCTCCGCGGCCGCCTGCACGGGGCCGTCGGCCGCCGGTCGCGTCGAGGTGAGGTCCTGGGCGATCCGCGGCTGGGCCGCCGTCGTCTGCGCGATGGCGAGCGCGCGGCGCATGGCCTGGTCGTCGAGCTGTGTGCCGAGCGGCGCGAGGAACAGCCCCGTCGCGAGCACCGTGACCCCGGCGGCGATCGCCAACTGCATCAGCAGGACCTGCGAGAACACACGCCGCGGCAGGCCCAGGCGCAGTCGTCGGGCAGGGGAGGTCGTGCTCATGGACGAACGGTACGGCGGTGGGTGCTCCTCGCCTACGGGAGTGTGGCACGGATCTCGCACGCCGCCCATGGTGGTGCGGGTTGCCCCTGGGGCGGTCGGGGCCTGAACGATCCTGCGTCACGACACCGGGCCACTGGCGGTGCGCTACCCACCAAGACGGGGGCGCTCGCCACGAGCCTGTGCGCCGCTGTGCGCTCCCCTGCGCCGGGCTCCAGAGGGACGCGCCGGGCTTCAGGTGGATGCACCGGCTCTAGGGCGGTCCGCGCGGGCCCTAGGTCCTGTCTGACAAAGGATCTTGGGTGGGTTCGCGGAGCCAGAGGATGAGTGCGGCGAGGCGGACGCCGGCTC
>NZ_JASCXL010000015.1:0-105449 GCF_030010595.1 Streptomyces sp. CC224B
GGCGCCCCCCCCCCCCCGCCCCGGGGGGGGGCACCGGCGGGCCCCCCCCGCCCGGCCCCCGCCCCCCCCCCGCGCCGGCGCCGCCCCCCGCCCCCCGGGGCGGCAACCCCGGCCCCCCGGCCCCGGCGCCGGAACCCCGCCCCCCGGCCCGGGACCCCCGGCCCCGGGGGCGGCACCGCTCCCCCCGGGCAGCGCCCCCGCCCCCACCGCAGCTCGCCCCAACCCCGCCTGGAGAGCACCGACTTGACCGCGCCCGCCACCGCCGCCAGCCCGTGGATCCGCCGCTACCTCACCGTGGCGGAGCCCCGCGCGAGGCTGCTGTGCCTGCCGCACGCCGGCGGCTCCGCGACGTACTACCTGCCGCTGGCCCGCGCCCTCGCGGGCGACGGCGTCGAGGTGCTCGCCGTCCAGTACCCGGGCCGCCAGGACCGCCGCCACGAGCCGTGCGTCGACTCCGTCACCGGCCTGGCCGACCTGCTCGCCGCCGAGGTGCTGCCGTGGGCCGGCCGGTCCACGGCGGTCTTCGGGCACAGCATGGGCGCCATGGTCGGCTTCGAGCTCGCCCTGCGCCTCGAGGCGCGAGGGGTGGTGCCGCTCGCGCTGTTCGCCTCCGGGCGGCGCGCGCCCTCCCGGCAGCGGCCGAACGCCGACCCCGTGCACCTGCGGGACGACGCGGGCCTGCTCGCGGAGGTGCGCACCCTCAGCGGCACCGACGCGCGGGTGTTCGCGGACGAGGAGCTGGTACGGATGGTGCTGCCCGCCCTGCGCGCCGACTACAGGGCCGCCGAGACCTACGTCCACACCCCCGGCCCCCGCCTGGCCGCCCCCGTCCAGGCGCACGTCGGCGCCGACGACGACAAGGTGACCCTTGACGAGGCGCGCGCGTGGGCGGACCACACGGACGGGGCCTTTACGCTGCACACCCACCCGGGCGGCCATTTCTATCTGACCGAACAGGTGTCAGAGGTCGCGGGGGCGGTGTTGGGGAGGCTCGCGGAACTACTCGAGTAAACGCGGTCATATACCAGACGCAGGACTTTGGTCCCGGTTCGCAAAACGTGTGAGCTGCCTCACTCGAACGTTTTTCAGTCAACATTCTTGTTAGGCTGAATCCGTCTTTCCAATACCGAGTTCAGCGAGGTGTTGAAGTGGCGGGGGATATGACAGACGTCGATGTAGCGAACCTACCGGCCTTTCCGTTCATAGGCCCGGACAATAATCCGTTCATTCCTGTTCAGGAATCTGATACGGCCCGCCTCGGCGGGCCCATAGGGAAAGTCCGGCTGCCGTTCGGCGGCTGGGCCTGGCTGGTCACCCGGCACGAGGACGTGCGGCAGCTGCTGCGCCACCCCGGGTTCAGCTCCGACCAGTACAAGCCGGGGTTCCCGGTGCTCAACCCGATCCCGCAGAAGCGGGAGGACGCGTCCGGCCTGTTCATCTTCATGGACGGGGACGCGCACAGCCGGTTCCGGCGGATGCTGACCGCCGAGTTCATGATCAAGAACATCCGGCGGATCGAACCGCTGATCGAGGAGACGGTCGTCGAGGCCCTGGAGCGCATGCGCGCCATGGGCCCGCCCGCGGACCTGATGTCCGAGTTCGCGCTCCCGGTCCCGTCGATGACGATCTGCCACCTGCTCGGAATTCCGTATTCCGAGCATGACTTCTTCCAGAACCACAGCCGCGTGATCATGGACCGGAACGCAGGTCCCGCGGAGGTCGAGGCCGCGCTCGGCGCCCTCGCCGGCCTCATCGGCAAGGTCATCGAGTACAAGCGGAACGCGCCCGAGGAGGACCTGCTCAGCCGCCTGGTGGCGGAGCGGGTGGTCCCCGGCGAGCTGCGCGAGGACGAGCTGGTCAGCCTGGCCATGCTCCTGCTCGTCGCGGGTCACGAGACCACCGCGAACATGATCGGCCTGTCCGCGCTGGCCCTGCTCGAGCACCCGGAGCAGCTCGACGCGCTGCGCGCCGACCCCGGCCTCGCGCCGGGCATGGTGGAGGAGCTGCTGCGGTTCGGCACCGTCGTCCGCACCGGCCTGCCCCGGCTCGCCATGAAGGACGCGGAGATCGGCGGACAGCTCATCCGCGAGGGCGAGGGCGTCGTGGCCATGCTGTCGATGGCCAACCGGGACGCCTCGGTCTTCCACGACCCGGAGCTCTTCGACCCCGCGCGGCGCGAGGCGCACCGGCACATGGCGTTCGGCTTCGGCCTGCACCAGTGCATCGGCCAGCCGCTGGCCCGGGCCGAGCTGCGGATCGCGCTCGTCGAGCTGGCCCGCCGCTTCCCGGACCTTCGGTCCGAGACCACGCTGGCCACCGTGCCGAAGCGGCACCTGGCCGTGACGTTCGGGCTCGGCGAACTGCCGGTCTCGTGGTGAGCGGCATGGACATCACGGTGGACAGGGAGCTGTGCGTCGGCTCCGGCAACTGCGTGGCCAACGTCCCCCAGGTCTTCGACCAGGACGACGACGAGGGCCTGGTCCTTGTGCACACCACCGAGGTGCCCGAGCACCTGCGGGCATCGGTGGAGCTGGCCGAGCGGGTCTGCCCGGTCGGCGCCATCCAGGTCGGGCGTCAGGCGCCCACGCACTGAGACGCAGTACACGGGGGAGTAGCACGCGTTTCGCGCCGTGGCGCGCGGACCCACGCTGAATTCCGCATTCCGTATTCCCTGTCCCCGGGCGCGCCGGGTCGGCTCGGCGCGCCCGGGGGGAACGGACGGATTCCGGCACGGGTCGGCCACCGAGGGGGATGGTTCCCGCGCGCACGGCGAACGCGGTCACCGCACGCTCCGCCATGCCCGGATTCCGCGCTTTCCGGCGCGGCTGTCGGGCATGCGGCCGGAGCGGCAGACATGGTCGAAGGGTTCGCGGAGGAATATGTCCACGGACCTTGCTCACCCCTGTGTGAATTCCACGTACGCGAAAGCTTTTGCTGACAGGGGAGTACGGAAGTTGAATAGTGGAATTCAAGCGCGGGTTATTGTATGCGACCCCCATCCCTATGCGCGACTGGGTATTCGGGGGGCGCTGGAGGAGGACCCCGGGCTGACCGTGGTCGGGGAGGCCGCGGGCGTCGTCGAGCTCCTCCCGGCGGTGCGCATGGCCACCCCGGACGTGGTGGTGCTCGGCGCCCAGTCGGGGATCGAGCACGTGCACGAGCTGGCCGGCGTCGACGCCGCCCTGGTGGTCGTCGTGGGCGACACGGAGGCCGCGACGGACTGGATCCGTTTCCCGCAGGCGAATGTGCGCGCGCTCGTCCACCACGACGACCCGGAGGAGGATCTGGTGGCGGCGGTACGGCGCGCCGGCGGGGGCACCGGCTATGTGTCGCCCGGTCTCAGCGGGGCGCTGCTCTCGCTGGTACGGGCCTCGCTGCCCAGGCCGCTGAAGTCCGTGCCCACGCACGAGCCGCTCACCTCGCGCGAGTCGGAGGTGCTGCAACTGGTGCGGCGGGGCATGGCCAACAAGGAGATCGCCCGCCGTCTCGGCCTGAGCGAGAAGACGATCAAATTTCACGTCTCCAACGTCCTCGCGAAGGCGCACATGGCGTCCCGGGCGCAGTTGATCGCGTCCGCCGCCGCCATGTGACGGACGTCCTGAGGGCTCCGGGGGATGAGCCTTGAGGACCGTCCGGGACACCGGTGACACCACGGGCCCGACAGCGGGCCCTGTGCGTCCGCGAAGTTCCCGGGGCGTACCCGCGGCAGCAGCCGCGCGTACGCCCCTTCGCCATGCGCGCGTGCCTCTTCCTCGCACGCGACGCCCCCCGCCGTGCCTGTCCACCTGTACGCCTCCCTCCCCGGGGCCGGTCCGTCCGCCCCGGGCCGGTGCGTCCAGCAGGCGGCGCCGCCCCGCGCGTCCGACCGCGCTCCGGTCCGTTCCGAGCTCCGCGGGTGCCTCCGTACGCCGGGCAGGGTTCCCGGGGCCCGTGGCGGGGAAGGCTGTGACAACGGCCACGGTGACGTCCGAACGGGCGGTACCGGACCGGGCGGCGGACGCAACTGCCGTGACACCAGAGGCCCTTGAGGCGCCGGGCTGGTCGAAAGTCCGGGTTTCGCGGCCCGTTCCTGCACCGAAGCCCGGCCCCCGCCTGCACCGAAGCCCGGCAGCCGAGCCCCTTCCTCTGGCCGAAGTCCCGTCACCGGCCGGAAACCGATACTCCCCGTATGAAGCCATCCATGTCTGGGGACCAGGGGACCGGCGGGGCCCACGACACCGCCGTCGCAGTGATCGGGGCCTCCTGCCGCGTTCCGTCGGCGTCGAACCCGGCTGCTTTCTGGCGCCTGTTGGCGGAGGGGACCGACGCGGTCTCGCCCTGGCCGGCGGAGCGCGGGCCGGGCCGCGCGTCCTGGCGCGGTGGCTTCCTGGACGAGGTGGGCACCTTCGACGCCGCCTTCTTCGGCGTGACGCCCGACGAGGCCGCCGCCATGGACCCGCAGCAGCGGCTCGCCCTGGAGCTGGTCTGGGAGGCGATGGAGGACGCCGGGCTGCCCGACGTACGGCTGCGGGGCTCGCGCACCGGCGTGTTCGTCGGCGTCTCCTCCGACGACTACGCGGCGCTCGCCGCGGCGGGCGACCGGACGGGCGGCGGCGAGCTGCACGACTTCACCGGACGGCACCGCGCCGTCGTCGCCAACCGCGTCTCCTGGACCCTCGGCCTGACCGGGCCGAGCCTCGCCGTCGACGCGGCGCAGGCGTCGTCCCTGGTCGCCGTCCACCTGGCGTGCGAGAGCCTGCGGCGCGGCGAGTCCGACCTCGCCTTCGCCGGCGGCGTGAACCTGATCCTGTCGCCGGAGAGCATGCGCACCACGGCCGCGCTCGGCGCGCTGTCCGCCAAGGGCCGCTGCGCCGTCTTCGACGAGAGCGCCGACGGGTTCGTGCGCGGCGAGGGCGGCGGCGTGGTCCTGCTCAAGCCGCTGGCCCGCGCCCTCGCCGACGGCGACCCCGTCTACTGCGTCATCCGGGGCGGCGCCGTCACCAACGACGGCGGCGGCGAGCGGCTCACCGACCCCGACGTGGCGGGCCAGCGGGACGTCCTGCGCCGGGCCTACGCCGACGCCGGGATCAGCCCCGAGGCCGTCCAGTACGTCGAACTGCACGGCACCGGCACCCCGGTCGGCGACCCCGTCGAGGCCGCCGCCGTCTCCGCCGTCGTCGGCCGCGGCGGCGCGGACCGCCCGCCGCTGCGCGTGGGCTCCGCGAAGACCAACGTCGGCCACCTGGAGGCCGCCGCGGGCATCGTCGGCCTGCTCAAGACCGCCCTGGCGCTGCGCCACCGGCGGCTCCCGCCGAGCCTGCACTTCACCGCCCCCAACCCGGCGATCCCGCTGGCCGAGCTGAACCTGCGGGTGCAGACCGAACTCGACGCCTGGCCCGCCGCGGACGCCCCCCTCGTGGCGGGCGTCAGCTCCTTCGGCGTCGGCGGCACCAACTGCCACGTCGTCCTGACCGAAGCCCCGGCCACCGCCAGGACCGAGCCCTCGGCACCCCGGCCCGCGGCCGCCCGCCCCCTGCCCTGGGTACTCTCCGCCCGCACCGGCCGCGCCCTGGACGCCCAGGCCGCGCGCCTGCTGGCCCATGTGAGGGCGGAGCAGGAGTCCCCGGAGGGAGAGCACGCGCGGGGCGCGGCGGACACGGGTGCGGCGGACGCGACGGCGGCGGCACGGACCGGGGTGGACGTGGGCGCGGGCGCGGCGGACGTGGGTGCGGCGGCACGGACAGGGGCGGCCGAGGATGCCGCGGGCGCCGCGGATGTCGCGGGCGCCGCAGATGTCGCAGGTGCCGCGGATGTCGCGGGCGCCGAGGATGTCGCAGGTGCCGCGGATGTCGCGGATGCCGCGGACATCGCCCTCTCCCTCGCCGCCGGCCGGTCCGTGTTCGAGCACCGTGCCGTCGTCGTCGGCGGGGACCGGGACGAGCTCACGTCCGGCCTCGCGCACCTGCACGAGCGGGCGGTGAGCGGTGTCGCCGCCCCCGGCAGGACGGCGTTCCTGTTCTCCGGCGTCGGCTCCCACCGCCTCGGCATGGGGCGCGAGCTGTACGAGACGTACCCGGTGTTCGCCGAGGCCCTCGACGAGGTGCTCGACCACTTCGTGCCGGGGCTCGACCTACGCGCGGTGCTGCTCGGCGGCGTTGACGACGAGGCCGCCGCCGTTGCCCTGGACGGCATGCGCTTCATGCAGCCCGCCCTGTTCGCCTTCCAGGTCGCCCTGTACCGCCTGGTGACGTCGTGGGGCGTCGTCCCGGACGTGCTCGTCGGCCACTCCTTCGGCGAGATCGTCGCCGCCCACGTCTCCGGCGCCCTGCCGCTGGCGCACGCCGCCGCCCTCGTCGCCGCGCGCGGCGAGCTCATGGAGGCGCTGCCGCCGGGCGGCGCCATGGTCGCCGTGGAGGCGACCGAGGAGGAGGCGCTCGCCGCCCTCGACGGCGTCCCGGACGTCTCGGTCGGCGTCATCAACGGGCCGCGCGCCCTCGTCCTTTCCGGCGCCGACGAAGGGGTCACCCGGGTCGCGGACGCCTTCCGCGCCCGCGGCCATCGCACCAGCCGGCTGCGCGTGCGCAACGCCGCGCACTCGCCGCTGATGGCGCCCATGCTCGACGAGTTCGCCCGCAGGATCAGCGGCCTCGCCGTCGCCGAGCCCGGCGTCCCGATCGTGTCCACCGTCACCGGCCGCACCGGGGCCGCCCTGACGGAGGAGTACTGGGTCGGGCACCTGAGCGCCACCGTCCGCTTCCACGACGCGCTGGCCGCCTGCCGCGAGCAGGGCGTGACCCGCTTCCTGGAACTCGGCCCGAACAGCGTCCTGACCCCGCTCGTCGCCACCTCCGACACGGAGCGCGCGGTGGCCCTCCAGCACCGCGACCGCCCCGAGGCGCGTGCGCTGCTCACCGGCCTCGCCGAGGCCTGGACCGCCGGGGTGCCCGTCGACTGGGCGGCCGCCGTCGGCGAGGCCCGCACCGTCGCCCTGCCCACCTACGCCTTCCAGCGCGAGCGCCACTGGCTCGACGAGCGCCCCGCCCCGGCCGCCGCGGCCGAGCGGCACCTCAGCTCGGCGACGCTGGCCCTGCGCGAGCGCGTCCGCGCCGAACCGGACGGGTTCCTGCTCCGCTGGCTCGCCGCCCACGTCGCCGAGGCCACCGGCGTCACGCCCGACCCGGACGCCACCTTCCGCGACCTGGGCCTGGACTCCGTGCTCTCCGTGGAGCTGCGCAACCGCCTGGTGTCGGCGACGGGACTGCGCATGCCCGCGAGCGTCCTCTTCGACCACCCGACGCTCACCGCGCTCGCCGCCCACGTCCACGAGCAGCTCACCGGCGTCCTGGACACCCCGGACGACACCCCGGCCACCGCACCGCTCCCCGCGACGGCCGCCGCCGACGACGACCCGGTCGTCATCGTCGGCATGGCCTGCCGCTACCCGGGCGGCATCGGCTCGCCGGAGGACCTGTGGCGCACCGTCGCGGACGGCCTGGACGCCACGTCGGAGTTCCCCGCCGACCGCGGCTGGGACCTCGCCGCCCTCTACGACCCCGACCCGGCCAACCCGGGCACCACGTACACCCGCCGCGGCGGCTTCCTCGCCGGAGCCGGGGACTTCGACGCGGAGTTCTTCGGGATCAGCCCGCGTGAGGCTGCGGCCATGGACCCGCAGCAGCGGCTGCTCCTGGAGACCGCCTGGGAGGCCCTGGAGCGCGGCGGCATCAACCCCGACGGCCTGCGCTCCAGCCGGACCGGCGTGTTCGTCGGCGCCACCGGCATGGAGTACGGGCCCCACCTGGACGCCCCGGCCGACGGCACCGAGGGCTTCCGCCTCACCGGCAACACCTCCAGCGTGGCGTCCGGCCGCATCGCGTACCAGCTCGGCCTCGAAGGCCCGGCCCTGACGGTCGACACCGCGTGCTCGTCGTCCCTGGTCGCCCTGCACCTGGCGGTGCGCGCGCTGCGCACCGGCGAGTGCGCGCTGGCCCTGGCCGGCGGGGTGACGGTGATGTCCACGCCCGGCATGTTCGTCGAGTTCTCCCGCCAGCGTGGCCTCGCCCCCGACGGCCGCTGCAAGCCGTTCTCCGACGACGCCGACGGCACGGGCTGGGCCGAGGGCGTGGGCCTGCTCGTCGTCGAGCGGCTCTCCGACGCCCGCCGCAACGGACACCAGGTCCTCGCGGTCGTACGAGGCTCCGCCGTCAACCAGGACGGCGGCAGCAACGGCCTCACCGCCCCCAACGGCCCCTCCCAGCAGCGCGTCATCCGCGACGCCCTGGCGAGCGCGCGCCTGTCCTCGGCGGACGTGGACGTCGTGGAGGCCCACGGCACGGGCACCTCCCTCGGCGACCCGATCGAGGCACAGGCGCTGCTGGCCACGTACGGGCAGGGGCGCGCGGCGGACCGGCCGCTGCGGCTCGGCTCGATCAAGTCGAACATCGGCCACACCCAGGCCGCGGCCGGTGTCGCCGGTGTCATCAAGATGGTGCAGGCCATGCGCCACGGCCTCATGCCGCGCTCCCTCAACGTGTCGGAGCCGTCCAGCCGCGTCGACTGGGAGTCCGGTGCCGTCCGCGTGCTGACGTCGGACCAGGAGTGGACCGACCTCGACCGGCCGCGCCGCTCGGCGGTGTCGTCGTTCGGCATCAGCGGCACGAACGCGCACGTGATCCTGGAGGCGGCACCGGAGTTCGCCGAGGCCCCCGCCGAGGAGGCGCGGCCCGCCCTGCCGGAGGTCCCGGCGGTGGTGGACGCGCCGGTGGTGCCGTGGGTGCTGTCGGCGCGCACTGAGGCGGCGCTGGCGGAGCAGGCCGGGCGCCTCCTCGCGCATGTCGGTGAGGGCGCGGAACTCGATGCGCGGGACGTGGGGTTCACGCTGGCGTCGGGGCGTGCGGTGCTTGAGCACCGGGCGGTGGTCCTGGGCGGCGATGCGCAGCAACTGAACGCCGGTCTGCGCGAGTTGGCCGCCGGGCGTCCGGCCTCGGACGTGATCGAGGGCCGGGCACGGACCGGCGCGGCCGGTGGCGTGGTGTTCGTGTTCCCCGGCCAGGGCTCGCAGTGGATGGGCATGGCGCGGGAACTTCTCGCATTCTCCCCGGTGTTCGCGGCACGCATGGCGGAGTGCGCGTCGGCGTTGGAGCCGTACGTCGATGGCTGGTCGCTGTTGGACGTGGTGCGCGAGGGCGATGAGGTCGTGCTGCGGCGGGTGGATGTCGTCCAGCCGGTGTTGTTCGCGGTGATGGTCTCCCTTGCGGAGGTGTGGCGCTCGCTGGGTGTCAAGCCTTCGGCGGTGGTCGGGCATTCGCAGGGGGAGATCGCGGCCGCGTGTGTGGCGGGTGGTCTGTCGCTGGAGGATGCCGCGCGCGTGGTGGCGTTGCGTAGCCGGGCGATCGTACGGCTGTCGGGGCGTGGCGGGATGGTCTCGGTGCTGGCCGGGGAGGAGGCGGTGGCCGGTCGGTTGACGGCCGGTATCCAGGTCGCGGTGGTCAACGGCCCCGAGCAGGTCGTGGTCTCCGGTGCCCCCGAGGAGCTGGACGCGTTCCTGGCCGGATGCGAGGCCGACGGCATTCAGGCCCGGCGTATCGCGGTGGACTACGCCTCGCACTCCCCGCAGGTGGAAGACCTCAAGGACGAACTCCTCGACGTCTTGGCAGGCATCACCCCGCGCACGGGCCACGTACCTCTGTACTCCACCGTGACCGGCGCGGTCATCGACACCGCGGGCATGGACGCGGAGTACTGGTTCACCAACCTGCGCCAGACGGTGCGCTTCGACGCCGCCCTGGAAGCGCTGCTGGCGTCGGGACACCACGTCTTCGTGGAGTCGAGCCCGCACCCGGTGCTCACCGGGGCCGTGACGCAGGCCGCGGAGAGCCGCGGGGTGGCCGGTGTGACAGCTGTGGGGACGCTGCGGCGGCACGAGGACGAGCGGGCACGGCTCCTGCACAACCTTGCCGAGGTGTTCGTCGCGGGCGTGGCCGTGGACTGGTCGCCGTGGCTGGGCGCCGGGCGTCTGGTGGAGCTGCCCACGTACGCCTTCCAACGGCGGCGGCACTGGCTGCCCGCGAGGCGGTCGGTGGTGGACGCGGCCGGGCTCGGCCTGCACCCGGCCGGGCACCCGCTGCTCGGCGCCGCCGTACGCCTCGCGCCACAGGAGGGCCTGGTCCTCACCGGCAGGATCTCGCTGCGCACCCACCCGTGGCTGGAGGACCACGCCGTCCACGGCACCGTCATCCTGCCCGGCACCGCCTTCGTCGAGCTGGCGCTGCACGCCGGTGGCGCGGTCGGCTGCGAGGCGCTGGAGGAGCTGACGCTGGAGCGCCCGCTCGTCCTCGCCGAGGACACGCTCGTCGCCGTACAGGTGTCGGTGGGCGCCCCGGACGAGGCCGGGCGCCGTTCGAGCGCCGTGCACTCGCGGGTCCAGGACGAGGGCGCCGAGGGCGCCGACGCCGAGGTGGAGTGGGTCCGGCACGCGGTCGGCACGCTGGTCCCCGGGCCCGTGGCGGCCGAGGAGCGCCTGGACGGCGCCTGGCCGCCCGCCGGCGCGCGGCGCGTGGACATCGCCGGGGCGTACGAGGAGCTCGCCGGGATCGGCTACGGCTACGGCCCGGTCTTCCGGGGCCTGAGCGCGCTGTGGCGCGTCGGCGACGAGATGTACGCGGACGTATGGCTGCCCGCCGAGGCGGACGAGTTCGGCGTCCACCCGGCGCTGCTCGACGCCGCGCTCCACCCGCTGCTCGCGGATGACCTGTGGGTGCCGTTCTCCTGGAGCGGGGTGCGGCTGCACTCGGTGGGCGCGACGGCGTTGCGGGTGCGGTTGTCGCGGGCGGTGGACGGCGCGGTGCGGCTGGTGGCGTTCGACGGTGCCGGTCTGCCGGTGGTGACGGTGGACGAGCTGCGCCTGCAGCGCATGTCGCGTGAGCAGTTGGGCTCAGCCGTCTCCGCTGCTGATCCGCTGTATGAGGTGCGGTGGGTGGAGGTGCCCGCTCCGGACGCGTCCGGCGGGGTGGCGTCGGGCGTGACGGTCGCGCGCGTGGAGCCGGGTGGTGACGTCCGTACGCGGGTGGCCGAGGTGCTGGCGGAGGTCCAGCGGTTCCTGGCCGAGGCGGGCGAGGAGTCCCGCCTCGCGGTGGTCACCCGGGGCGGCATGACGGGCACGCCGGACATGGCCACGGCCGCCGTCTGGGGCCTGCTGCGTTCCGCGCAGGCCGAGCACCCGGGCCGGATCGTCCTCGTCGACACCGCCGAGGACGCGGACGCCGACGAGGCGGTCGCGCGGACCCTGGCGGCCGGAGAGCCGCAAGCCGCCTGGCAGGCCGGGGAGTTGCTCGTACCGCGACTCGTACCGCTGGCACCGGAAGCGGCAGCGGCAGCGGAGGCGGAGCCGACGACGGCCTGGGACCCGGACGGCACGGTCCTGATCACCGGTGCGGGCGGCGCGCTGGGCGGCCTCGTGGCCCGGCACCTCGTCGCCGAGCACGGCGTACGGCACCTGCTGCTGCTCAGCCGCCGGGGCGCCGAAGGGGCGCGGGAGCTGGCGGACCAGTTGGCGCAGGCGGGCGCGAGCGTGGCCTTCGCGGCGTGCGACGTGGCCGACCACGAAGGGCTGGCGGCGGCGCTGGCGGGCATTCCCGCCGCGCACCCGCTGACCGCCGTCGTCCACGCGGCGGGCGTCCTCGACGACGGCGTGGTGACCGCGCTGACGCCCGAGCGGGTGGACACCGTGATGCGGCCCAAGGCCGTTGGCGCCCTGCTCCTTGACGAGTTGACCCGCGACGCCGACCTCGCCGCGTTCGTCCTGTTCTCGTCGGCGGCCGGGGTGATGGGCACCGCGGGCCAGGGCAACTACGCCGCCGCCAACGCCTGCCTCGACGCCCTCGCGCAGGCGCGCCGCGCCGCGGGGCGTGCCGCGACCTCGCTGGCGTGGGGCCTGTGGACCAGCGACAGCGCGATGACCGCGCACCTGGAGGACGCCGACCTGGCCCGCCTGTCGCGCAGCGGCCTGGCGTCGATGTCGGCGACGCAGGGGCTCGCGCTGTTCGACGCGGCCCTCGCCGCGGACCGGGCCACCGTCGTCCCGGCCCGCTTCGACCTGCCCGCGCTGCGCAACCAGGCGGCGCGCGACGGCATGGCCGCCGTCTTCAGGTCCCTGGTCCGGACGCCCGCGCGCCGCGCCGCGGCACCCGGCGTCGAAGAGGCCTCGTCGTGGGCGGACCGGATGGCCGCCCTGGACGGCGCCGAACGCCAGGCGGAGCTGCTCGCACTGGTCGGCGCCCAGGTGTCGCTGGTGCTGGGCCACGGGTCCGCCGGGACCGTGGACGCCGACCGGGCCTTCCGCGACCTGGGCTTCGACTCGCTCACCGGCCTCGAACTGCGCCAGCGCCTCCAGGCCGCCACCGGCCTGCGGCTGCCGTCGACACTGGTCTTCGACCACCCCACGCTCACCGCGCTGGCCGGTTTCCTCGCGGAACAGGTCCAGGGCACGCACGCCGGGCCCGCCGGGCCGGTCGTCACGCGGGCGGCCGCCGACGACGACCCGGTCGTCATCGTCGGCATGGCCTGCCGCCTGCCCGACGGCATCGACTCGCCGCAGGAGCTGTGGCAGGCGACCCTGGACGGCGTCGACGCCATCACCGAGTTCCCCGCCGACCGCGGCTGGGACCTCGCGGGCCTCTACGACCCCGACCCGAGCCACGTCGGTACGAGCTACTCCCGCCGGGGCGGGTTCCTGGCCGGGGCCGGGGACTTCGACGCGGAGTTCTTCGGGATCAGCCCGCGTGAGGCTGCGGCCATGGACCCGCAGCAGCGGCTGCTCCTGGAGACCGCCTGGGAGGCCCTGGAGCGCGGCGGCATCGACCCGGCCTCGCTGCGTGGCAGCAGGACCGGTGTCTTCACCGGCCTGATGTACCACGACTACGGCTCCTGGCTGCCGGAGGCGACCGAGGACGTCGAGGGCCTGATGATCACCGGCAACAGCGGTGGTGTGGCCTCGGGCCGCATCTCGTACCAGCTCGGCCTCGAGGGCCCGGCGCTGACGGTGGACACGGCGTGCTCGTCGTCGCTGGTGGCGCTCCACCTGGCGGCGCAGGCGCTGCGCAACGGCGAGTGCACCCTGGCGCTGGCCGGTGGCGTGACGGTGATGTCGACACCGACGACGTTCGTGGAGTTCTCGCGGCAGCGCGCCATGTCCCCCGACGGGCGCTGCAAGGCCTTCTCCGACGACGCCGACGGCGCGGGCTGGTCGGAGGGCGTGGGCCTGCTCGTCGTCGAGCGGCTCTCCGACGCCCGCCGCAACGGGCACCCCGTACTCGCCGTGGTCCGCAGTTCGGCGGTGAACCAGGACGGCGGCAGCAACGGCCTCACGGCCCCCAACGGCCCCTCCCAGCAGCGCGTCATCCGCGACGCCCTGGCCAGCGCGCGGTTGTCGACGGCGGACGTGGATGTCGTCGAAGCGCACGGCACGGGCACCTCCCTCGGCGACCCGATCGAGGCCCAGGCGCTGCTCGCCACCTACGGGCAGGGGCGCGCGGCGGACCGGCCGCTGTGGCTGGGCTCGGTGAAGTCCAACATCGGGCACACCCAGGCCGCGGCCGGTGTCGCCGGTGTCATCAAGATGGTGCAGGCCATGCGCTACGGCACGATGCCGCGCACCCTGCACGCGTCCACCCCCTCCCACCACGTCGACTGGACGGCCGGCCAGGTCGAGCTCCTCACCGAGAACAGGCCGTGGCCGGAGCTCGACCGGCCGCGCCGCTCGGCGGTGTCGTCCTTCGGCATCGGCGGCACCAACGCGCACGTGATCCTGGAGGCGGCGCCGGAGTTCGCCGAGGTCCCTGCCGAGGAGGCGCGGCCCGCCCTGCCGGAGGCTCCGGCGGTGGTGGACGCGCCGGTGGTGCCGTGGGTGCTGTCGGCGCGCAGCGAGGCGGCGCTGGCGGAGCAGGCCGGGCGCCTTCTCGCGCATGTCGGTGAGGGTGCCGAACTCGATGCGCGGGATGTGGGGTTCACGCTGGCGTCGGGGCGCGCGGTGCTTGAGCACCGGGCGGTGGTCCTGGGCGGTGACGCGAGTGAACTGAGCGCCCGGCTGGCTGAGTTGGCGTCGGGCCGTGAGGTCTCGGGTGTCATGTCCGGGCGTGCCGGGGCGTCGTCCTCGGTGGTGTTCGTGTTCCCCGGGCAGGGCTCGCAGTGGGTGGGTATGGCGCGGGAGCTGCTGGAGTTCTCGCCGGTGTTCGCGGCGCGGATGGCGGAGTGTGCTGTCGCGTTGGAGCCGTACGTCGATGGCTGGTCGCTGTTGGACGTGGTGCGCGAGGGCGATGAGGACGTGCTGCGGCGCGTGGATGTCGTCCAGCCGGTGTTGTTCGCGGTGATGGTGTCGCTGGCGGCGCTGTGGCAGTCCCTTGGGGTGAAGCCTGCTGCGGTGGTGGGTCACTCCCAGGGGGAGATCGCGGCCGCGTGTGTGGCGGGTGGGCTGTCGCTGGAGGATGCGGCCCGGGTCGTGGCGTTGCGCAGCCGGGCGATCGTACGGCTGTCGGGGCGTGGCGGAATGGTCTCGGTGCTGGCCGGGGAGGAGGCCGTCGCCGGGAGGCTGACCGCTGGCATCCAGGTCGCGGTCGTCAATGGGCCCGAGCAGGTCGTGGTGTCGGGTGCCCCCGACGAACTGGACGTGTTCCTGGCCGGATGCGAGGCCGACGGCATTCAGGCCCGGCGTATCGCGGTGGACTACGCCTCGCACTCCCCGCAGGTGGAAGACCTGAAGGACGAACTCCTCGAAGTGCTGCGGGAGATCGAGCCCCGTACGGGCCAAGTACCGCTGTACTCCACCGTGACCGGCGCGGTCATCGACACCGCGGGCATGGACGCGAAGTACTGGTTCACCAACCTCCGCCAGACCGTCCGCTTCGATGCCGCCCTGGAAGCGCTGCTGGCGGACGGGCATCGAGCCTTCGTCGAGAGCAGCCCCCACCCCGTCCTGACCGGCGCGGTGACGCAGGCCGCGGAGAGCCGCGGTGTGGCCGGTGTGACGGCCGTGGGGACGCTGCGGCGGCACGAGGACGAGCGGGCACGGCTCCTGCACGGGCTCGCGGAGGTGTTCGTCGCGGGCGTGGCCGTGGACTGGTCGCCGTGGCTGGGCGGTGGGCGTCTGGTGGAGCTGCCGACGTACGCGTTCCAGCGGCGCAGGCACTGGCTCCCGGCGGGCCGGTCGGCGGTGGACGCGGCCGGGCTCGGGCTGCACCCGGCCGGGCACCCGCTGCTCGGCGCCGCCGTACGCCTCGCGGGCGGCGAGGGCGTGGTCCTCACCGGGCGCATATCCCGCTCCACCCACCCCTGGTTGGAGGACCATGGTGTCTTCGGCACGGTCCTGCTGCCCGGCACCGCCTTCGTGGAGATGGCCCTCCGCGCCGCCGACGAGGTCGGCTGCGAGACGCTGGAGGAGCTGACGCTGGAGCGGCCGCTCGTCCTCGCCGAGGACACGCTCGTCGCCGTACAGGTGTCGGTGGGCGCCTCGGACGAGGCCGGGCGCAGGCCCGTCGCCGTGCACTCCCAGGTCCAGGACGCCGACGGGGCCGGGGCGGGGGAGTGGGTTCGGCACGCGGTCGGCACGCTGACCTCCGGGCCCGTGGCGGCCGAGGAGCGCCTGGACGGCGCCTGGCCGCCCGCCGGCGCGGAGCGCGTCGACGCCGCCGAGGCGTACGACACCCTGGCCGGACTCGGTTACGGCTACGGCCCCGCGTTCCAGGGCCTGCGCGCGCTGTGGCGCGTCGGCCACGACATGTTCGCCGAGGTCCACCTCCCGGTGGAGGCCGACTCCTTCGGCATCCACCCGGCGCTCCTGGACGCCGCCCTGCACCCGCTCCCCACCGGTGAGCTGTGGGTGCCGTTCACCTGGAGCGGGGTGCGCCTCCACTCGGTGGGCGCCACCACGGTCCGGGTGCGGTTGTCGCGGGCGGCGGACGGCGCGGTGCGGCTGGTGGCGTTCGACGGCGCCGGTCTGCCGGTGGTGACGGTGGACGAGCTGCGCCTGCAGCGCATGTCGAAGGAGCAGTTGGGGTCGGCCGTCTCCACTGCTGATCCGCTGTATGAGGTGCGGTGGGTGGAGGTGCCCGCTCCGGACGCGTCCGGCGGGGTGCCGCCCCAGGTGACGGTCGCGTCCGTACAGCCGGGCGGTGACGTCCGTACGCGGGTGGCCGAGGTGCTGGCGGAGGTCCAGCGGTTCCTGGCCGAGGCGAGCGAGGACGAGGAGTCCCGTCTGGCCGTGGTCACGCGGGGCGGCATGGCGGAGGTGCCCGACCCTGCCACGGCTGCCGTCTGGGGCCTGCTGCGCTCCGCGCAGGCCGAGCACCCGGGACGGATCGTCCTCGTCGACACCGCCGAGGACGCGGACCCGCACGCGGCACTCGGCCGGGCCCTCGCGTCCGGCGAGCCGCAAACGGCCGTACGGGACGGGAAGGTGCTCGTCCCGCGTCTGACCACGGTGACGGCGGAGGCGCCGCGGTCACCGGAGTCCGGGGACGCGGACCCGGCGGAGCGGCCCGTGACGGCGGCACCCCCGCGCTGGGACCCGGACGGCACGGTCCTGATCACCGGTGCGGGCGGCGCGCTGGGTGGCCTCGTGGCCCGGCACCTCGTCGCCGAGCACGGCGTACGGCACCTGCTGCTGGTCGGCCGCCGGGGCGCCGAAGGCTCGCGTGACCTGGTCGCGGAGCTGACCGGCGCCGGGGCCACCGTGGCCTTCGCGGCGTGCGACGTGGCCGACCGCGAAGGGCTGGCGGCGGCGCTGGCGGGCACTCCCGCCGCGCACCCGCTGACCGCCGTCGTCCACGCCGCGGGCGTCCTCGACGACGGCGTGGTGACCGCGCTCACCCCCGAGCGCCTCGACACCGTGCTGCGCCCCAAGGTCGACGGCGCCCGGCTCCTTGACGAGTTGACCCGTGACGCCGACCTCGCCGCGTTCGTCCTGTTCTCGTCGGCGGCCGGGGTGCTGGGCACCGCGGGCCAGGCCAACTACGCCGCCGCCAACGCCGGCCTCGACGCCCTCGCGCAGGCGCGCCGCGCCGCAGGGCTGCCCGCCACGTCCCTGGCCTGGGGCCTGTGGGCGAGCGACAGCGCGATGACCGCGCACCTGGACGACGCCGACCTGGCCCGGCTGACCCGGGGCGGACTCGCGCCGATGACGCCCGCCCAGGGGCTCGCCCTCTTCGACGCCGCGCTGGCCGCCGACCGGGCGACGCTGTTCCCGGCCCGCCTGGACCTGCCCGCGCTGCGCAGCCAGGCGGCGCGGGACAGCCTGCCCGCCGTCCTCACCTCCCTGGTCCGGGTGCCCGCGCGCCGCGCCGCGGCCGCCGGAGCGGCCCCGGCCGCGTCCTGGGCCGCCGACATGGCGGCGCTCGACGCCGCGGAGCGCGCCGCCGCGCTGCTCGAACTCGTGGGCGCCCAGGTGTCGTTGGTGCTCGGCCACAGCCCGGACGCCTCGGTGGACGCCGACCGGGCCTTCCGCGACCTGGGCTTCGACTCGCTCACCGGCCTCGAACTGCGCCGACGCCTCCAGGCCGCCACCGGCCTGCGGCTGCCGTCGACACTGGTCTTCGACCACCCCACCCTCACCGCCCTCGCCGCGTTCCTCGACGAGCAGGTGCGGGGCGCGGGCGCCGGGGCCGCACCGGCCGCCGCGCCGGTCCCGGCGACGGCCGACGACGATCCGGTCGTCGTCGTCGGCATGGCCTGCCGCTACCCGGGCGGTATCGGCTCCCCGCGGGAGCTGTGGCAGGCGACCCTGGACGGCGTCGACGCGATCACCGAGTTCCCCGCCGACCGCGGCTGGGACGTCGAGGACCTGTACGACCCCGACCCCGACCGCGTCGGCAAGACGTACACGCGGCACGGCGGGTTCCTGCGCGACGCCGCCGTGTTCGACGCCGAGTTCTTCGGGATCAGCCCGCGTGAGGCGGCGGCCATGGACCCGCAGCAGCGGCTGCTCCTGGAGACCGCCTGGGAGGCCTTCGAGCGGACCGGCATCGACCCGGCCTCGCTGCGTGGCAGCAGGACCGGCGTGTTCGCCGGGCTGATGCCCATGGAGTACGGGCCGCCGCTGCACGAGCCCGTCGAGGGCATGGACGGCTTCCGCATGCTCGGCAACGCGTCCAGCGTGGCGTCCGGCCGCATCTCGTACCTCCTGGGCCTCGAGGGCCCGGCGCTGACGGTGGACACGGCGTGCTCGTCGTCGCTGGTGGCGCTCCACCTGGCGGTGCAGGCGCTGCGCAACGGCGAGTGCACTCTGGCGCTGGCCGGTGGCGTGACGGTGATGTCGACACCGACGACGTTCGTGGAGTTCTCACGGCAGCGGGCGATGTCTCCGGACGGCCGCTGCAAGGCCTTCTCCGACGACGCCGACGGCGCGGGCTGGGCCGAGGGCGTGGGCCTGCTCGTGGTCGAGCGGCTCTCCGACGCCCGCCGCAACGGACACCAGGTCCTCGCGGTCGTACGAGGCTCCGCCGTCAACCAGGACGGCGGCAGCAACGGCATGACCGCCCCCAACGGCCCCTCCCAGCAGCGCGTCATCCGCGACGCCCTGGCGAGCGCGCGCCTGTCGGCGGCCGACGTGGACGTCGTCGAAGCGCACGGCACCGGCACCTCCCTCGGCGACCCGATCGAGGCGCAGGCGCTGCTCGCCACCTACGGGCAGGGGCGCGCGGCGGACCGGCCGCTGTGGCTGGGCTCGGTCAAGTCGAACATCGGGCACACCCAGGCCGCCGCGGGCGTCGCGGGCATCATCAAGATGGTGTACGCGATGCGGCACGGCGTGCTGCCGCGCACCCTGCACGCGTCCACCCCCTCCCACCACGTCGACTGGGAGTCCGGCGCCGTCAGCCTGCTCACGGCGGACCAGCCCTGGCCCGAGCTCGACCGGCCGCGCCGTTCGGCGGTGTCGTCCTTCGGCATCAGCGGCACCAACGCGCACGTCATCCTGGAAGCGCCCGCCGAGGAGCCGGAGCACCGCGGCCCCGCGCCGGACGCCCCCGTCACCAACCCCGTCACCGCCACCGTCACCCCGTGGGCGCTGTCCGCGAAGACCCCCGCCGCGCTGCGGCGGCAGGCCGCCCGGCTGCTCGCCCACCTCACCGGCGAGCCCGGCACCGACCCCCGCGACGTGGGCCACACCCTGGCCGTGGGCCGCACCCTGATGGAGCACCGGGCCGTGGTCCTCGGCACCGGCCGCGACGAGCTGACCGCCGCGCTGACGGCCCTCGCGCACGGGGAGGACACCCCCGGCGCCGTCGTCGGGGCCGCGCCCGCCGCGCCCGGCGGACTCGCGCTGGTCTTCTCCGGCCAGGGCTCGCAGCGGGCCGCGATGGGCCGCGAGCTGTACGAGCGGTACCCCGTCTTCGCCGAGGCCTTCGACGCCGTGTGCGCCGCCGTGGACGCCCACCTCGCCGGGCACGCCGAACACCCCCTGCGGGACGTCGTGTTCGCCGCCGAGGACAGCGCGCTCGCCCCGCTCCTGCACCGGAGCATGTACACCCAGACCGGCCTGTTCGCCGTCGAGGCCGCGCTCCTGGCCCTGCTCACCTCCTGGGGCGTCACCCCCGACTACGTCATGGGCCACTCCCTGGGCGAGATCACCGCCGCCCACGCGGCGGGCGTGCTCTCCCTGGCCGACGCCTGCGCCCTCGTGGCGGCCCGCGGCCGCCTGATGGGGGCCCTGCCGGAAGGCGGCGCGATGGTGGCCCTCGCCGTCGGCGAGGACGAGGCCGCCGCGTACCTGGAGGAGGCGTCCCTCACCGGCGCCGTCGGCATCGCCGCGGTCAACGGCCCGCGCGCCGTCGTCGTGTCCGGCGACGAGGCGGCCGCCCTCGCCGTCGCCGACCACTTCCGCGCCGCCGGGCACCGGGTGCGCCGCCTCACGGTCTCGGGCGCCTTCCACTCCCACCGGATGGACGCCGTGCTCGACGCGTTCGCCGAGGTCGTGTCCGGCCTGACGTTCACCGCGCCGCGCATCCCCGTGGTGTCGAACCTCACCGGCGGCCTCGCGGACCCCGAGCGGCTGTGCGACCCCGCGTACTGGGTGGAGCACGTGCGCGGCGCGGTGCGCTTCGCCGACGGCGTGCGCGCCCTCGCAGAGCGGGGCGTCACCGCCTACCTGGAGGTCGGGCCCGAGGCCGTCGTCACCCCGATGGTGCACGCCACCCTCGACGAGGCGCCCGGTGACACCGCGTACACCGCCGTCGCCACCCTCAAGGCCGGCCAGGACGAGCCGCTCGCGCTCACCCGGGCGCTCGCGGCGGTCCACGTCGCGGGCCCGCCGGTGGCCTGGGAGCGGCTGCTGTCCGGCGGCCGCCGCACCGAACTGCCCGGCTACCCGTTCGCCGGACAGCGCTACTGGCAGGACGCGGACCGGTCGGCCGTCGGCATCCGGGCCGCGGGCCTCAACGCCACCCGGCACCCGCTGCTCGGCGCGGCCGTGTTCCTGCCCGACGGCCAGGCCGTGCTCACCGGCCGGGTGCTGCCCGGCGCGCACCCCTGGCTCGCCGACCACGCGGTGGGCGGCACCGCCCTGCTGCCCGGCACCGCCTTCCTCGACCTGGCGCTGTACGCCGGGGGCGAGACGGGCTGCCCGGCCGTCGAGGAGCTGACGCTGGAGACGCCCCTGGCCCTGCCCGCCGACACCGCCGTGTACCTCCAGGTCGTCGTCGGCGCCCCGGACGAGGACGGCCGCAGGGCCGTCGCCGTCCACTCCTCGCCCGGCCCGGCAGCGGCCACCGGACCACTCGTGCGGCACGCCGCCGGCACGCTGTCCCCGGCACCCGCGCCCGCCGCCGGGACCCTGGCGGCGGCGCCCTGGCCGCCCGCCGACGCCGAACCGCTGCCCCTCGACGGGTTCTACGACGACCTGGCCGCACAGGGCTACGGCTACGGCCCGGCGTTCCAGGGCCTGCGCGCCGCCTGGCGCACCGCCGACGCGCTGTACGCGGAGGCTCACCTCCCGGCCCCGCCGGGCGCGTTCGGCATCCACCCGGCGCTCCTGGACGCCGCCCTGCACGCCGTCACCCTCGGCGTACCGTCCCTGACCGGCGCCGACACCGGCGGCGGGCGGCCCCTGCTGCCGTTCTCCTGGTCGGGCGTGACGCTCGCGGCGACCGGCGCGACCGCGGTCCGGGTCCGGCTCGCGACCGCCGGGGACGGCGCCGTGTCCCTGGCCGTGACCGACACCGCCGGACAGCCCGTCGCCGCCGTGGAGGCGCTGGCCGTACGGCCCCTCACCGGCGGCGCGGCACCCGGCCCGGACGCCGGACTCCACCTGCGCTGGCGCGCCGTACCGGCGCCGGAACCGGCCACCGGGCCCGCGCCCGGCGTCACCGTCGTCCACGTCGGCCCCGGCGACGTCCACACCCGTCTGACCGAGGTACTCACCACCGTGCAGCGGTTCCTGGCCGGAACGGCCGACGGCGCGGCGACGGCCGACGGTGAGGGGGTGGCTGACGGTGAGGGGACGGCCGACGGTGAGGGGACGGCCGACGGCGCGGGGAAGCAGGACAGCCGCCTCGCCGTGGTCACCAGGGGCGCCCTCATGGAGGCGCCCGACCCCGCGACCGCCGCCGTCTGGGGCCTGCTGCGCTCCGCCCAGGCCGAACACCCGGGCCGCGTCGTGGCCGTGGACATCGCCGCCGACACCGATACCGACACCGACGCCTCCGCCCATGCCGCAGCCCATGCCCCAGCCCGTGCCTCCGCCCTCGCCGACGCCGGGGCCGACGGTCCCGCCGCCGAGGCCGTCGCGCTGGCCCTCGCGTCCGGCGAGCCCCAGGTCGCCGTCCGCGACGGCCAGGTGTTCGTCCCCCGGCTCACCCGCACCGCCCCGGCCGCGCTGCCGCTGCCGGACGTACCCGAGTGGCGCCTGGAGACCACCGCGGACGGCGACGCCGAGGGCCCGGCGGGTCCCGGCGCCCTCGCCCTGGCCGCCGACCCGGCCGGCACCGCGCCGCTGGGCCCGGAGCAGGTCCGCGTGTCCATGCGGGCGGCCGCCATCGGTCCCGAGGCCCTGACCGGCCCCAGGACGCCGACGGGCCCCGAGGCGCCGACCGGCCCCGCGGGCGCGCCCGGCACCGAGGGCTCCGGCGTCGTCACCGAGGTCGGCGCGGCCGTCACCGGCCTGGCCCCGGGCGACCGCGTCTGGGGCGCCTTCCCCGACGGCGGCGCCCTGGCCCGCACCGCGGTCACCGACCACCGCGCGGTCACCCGCATGCCGCGCGGCCTGACCTTCGCCGAGGCGGCGGCCCCGACGGCGTACCTCGCCGCCTGGCACGCCGTCGTCGACGAGGCCCGGCTGCGCCCCGGCCGGCGGGTCCTGGTCCACACCGGGGGCGGCGCCACCGGCCTCGCGGCGGTCCGGCTCGCCCGGCACCAGGGCGCCGAGGTGTTCGCCACCGCGCCCCTGGACGCCCACGCCGCGCTGCGCGGCCTCGGCCTCGACGAGGCGCACACCCTCACCCCCGAGGCCGACGCCGTCGCGCGGCGGGTGCCGTGGGGCCTCGACGCCGTCCTGGACGCGCGCGGCGGCCCGGGCACCGACGCCTCGGCGGCCCTGCTCGCCGAGCACGGCCGGTACGTGCCCGTCGCCCCGGTGGCCGCGCCCGACGCCGACCGGAGCCGCGCCGCCCTCACCCGGCTCACCGGACTGCTCGACTCCGGCGCGCTGTGCCCGGTGCCCGTACGGGCGTACGACGTACGGGAGGCGGCCGAGGCGCACCGCTCCCTGGCCGGGCACGGGCCCGGCGGCCGGGCCGTCCTGACCATTCCGCGGCCCCTCGACCCGAACGGCACGGTCGTCGTCACCGGGGCGAGCGGCACCCTGGCCCGGCTCGTCCTGCGGCGGCTCGTCTCCGCGCACGGCGTGCGCAGCGTCCTGCTGCTGAGCCGCCGCGGCGGCGAGGCCCCCCGGGAGCTGCTGGACGCCGGGGTCCGCGTGGAGTCCGTCGCCTGCGACGTGGCGGACCGCCAGCAGCTCGCCCGGGCCCTGGCCCGGGTCCCCGCGGAGCACCCGCTGACCGCCGTGGTCCACACCGCCGGGGTCCTCGACGACAGCGTCCTGGAGGCGCTGACCCCGGAGCGGCTCGCCACCGTGCTGCGGCCGAAGGCCGACGCGGTGCGCGCCCTGCACGAGCTGACCGCCGGCGCGGACCTCGCGGCCTTCGTGGTGTTCTCCTCCGTCGCCGGTGTCCTCGGCTCGGCGGGGCAGGCCAACTACGCGGCGGCCAACGCCTTCCTGGACGCGTTCGCCGTACGCCGGCACACGGCCGGGCTGCCCGCGGTGTCCCTGGCCTGGGGCATGTGGGCCGAGGCCAGCGCGATGACCGCCGGGCTCGGCACCGCCGACCGCGGCCGGATCGCCCGCACCGGGCTGCTGCCCACCTCCACGGAGGAGGGCCTGGCCGCCTTCGACCGGGCGCTCGCCGGCACCGCCGCCGCGGTCGTGCCGGTACGCGTCGACACGGCCGCGCTGCGCGCCGCGGAGTCCGTGCCGCCGCCGCTGCGGGACCTGGTGCCCGCCGCGCGGCGGCGGACGGCGGCCCCCGCCACGGCGGCCGCGCCCGCGCCCGCCGAGCCCCTGGCGGACCGGCTGCGCGCCCTTCCGGCCGCACAGCGGCGGGCCCTGCTGCTCGACCTGGTGCGCACGGACGTCGCCCTGGTGCTCGGGCACAGCGACCCGCGCGGCGTCGCCGCCGACGGGGCCTTCCGCGACCTCGGCTTCGACTCGCTGACCGCCGTCGAACTCCGCAACAGGCTCACCAGGCGCACCGGCCTGAAGCTCAGCGCCACCGCGGTCTTCGACCACCCGAGCCCCGGCGCCCTGACCGACCACCTGCTCGCCCGGCTCGCCCCGGCGCCCGACGGGGCGGCGCCCGACGGGGCGGACGACGCCCAGGACCCGACGTACGAGCGCGTCATGGCCGACCTCACCCGGGTCAGGAGCCACCTGACCACGCTCCGGCTCACCGAGGCCCAGCGGAGCGCGCTCACCGACACCTTCCGCGGCCTCGCCGAGCCGTGGACGAACGGGGACGCCGCGGCGGCGGACGAGCAGCCGGCACCGGCCGGGCTCGCCTCCGCGACCGCCGCGGAAGTCCTCGACTTCGTCACCAACAGCCTCGGCATCTCCATCTCCGGCGACGCGTCGCCCACCGAACCGAGTTGAGAGTGAGTCCATGCCCACCGAAGACGAGCTGCTCAAGTACCTGAAGGCCGTGTCCGAGGAACTGCACGTCACCCGCGGCCGGCTGCAGACCCTGGAGGAGCGGCGCACCGAACCCGTGGCGATCGTCGGCATGAGCTGCCGCCTGCCCGGCGGCGTCTCCTCGCCCGACCAGCTCTGGGACGTCGTGGTCAAGGGCGAGGACGCGGTCGGCGAGTTCCCCGCCGACCGCGGCTGGGACGTCGACGCGCTGTACGACCCGGAGCCGGGCCGGCCCGGCAGGACGTACACGCGCTCCGGCGGATTCCTGCACGACGCGGCGGACTTCGACCCGGCGTTCTTCGGGATCAGCCCGCGCGAGGCGCACGGGACGGACCCGCAGCAGCGCCTCATGCTCGAAGCGTCCTGGCAGGCCCTGGAGAGCGCGGGCATCGACCCGCACTCCCTGAAGGAGACCCGCACCGGCGTCTTCGCGGGCTGCTTCCACCACGACTACGACCCCGGCGGCGGCAGCGTCGGCAGCCTCGTCTCCGGCCGCGTCTCCTACGCGCTCGGGCTCCAGGGCCCCTCCGTCACCGTCGACACGGCCTGCTCGTCGTCGCTCGTCGCGCTGCACCAGGCGGTGCGGTCGCTGCGCGACGGCGAGTGCACCCTGGCCCTGGCGGGCGGCGTCACGGTGCTTGCCACGCCGGGCGTGTTCGTCGAGTTCTCCCGCCAGCGCGGTCTCGCCGCCGACGGCCGCTGCAAGTCGTACGCCACGGCCGCCGACGGCACCGGCTGGGGCGAGGGCGCGGGCGTCCTCGTCCTGGAGCGCCTCAGTGACGCCGAGCGCCTCGGCCACCGCGTCCTCGCCGTGGTCCGCGGCTCGGCGGTCAACCAGGACGGCGCCTCCAACGGCCAGACCGCCCCCAACGGCCCCGCCCAGCAGCGGGTGATCCAGGACGCGCTGGCCAGTGCCCGGCTGACCCCGGCCGACGTCGACGCGGTCGAGGGCCACGGCACGGGCACCACCCTGGGCGACCCGATCGAGGCGCAGGCGCTGCTGGCCACGTACGGGCAGGGGCGGGGCGCGGACCGGCCGCTGTGGCTGGGTTCGCTGAAGTCGAACATCGGGCACACCCAGGCCGCCGCCGGTGTCGCGGGCGTCATCAAGATGGTGCAGGCCATGCGGCACGGCGTGCTCCCGCGCACCCTGCACGTGGACGAGCCCTCGCACCACGTCGACTGGACCGAGGGGGACGTCGAGCTCCTCACCGAGAACAGGCCCTGGCCCGACACCGGCCGCCCCCGCCGCGCCGGGGTCTCGTCCTTCGGCTACAGCGGCACCAACGCCCACGTCATCCTGGAGGCAGCCCCGGCCCCCGCCGAGGAGCCCGCGCGCCCCCACCCGAACCTCGTGCCCTGGGTACTCTCCGCCCGCACCGAGGCGGCGCTGGGGGAGCAGGCCACACGGCTGCTCGCCCGGATCAGCGAGGACGCCGAACTGGACCCCCGGGATGTGGGGTTCACGCTGGCGTCGGGACGCGCGGTGCTTGAGCACCGGGCGGTGGTCCTGGGCGGTGACGTGAGTGAACTGAGCGCCCGGCTGGCTGAGTTGGCGTCGGGCCGTGAGGTCTCGGGTGTGGTGTCAGGGCGTGCCGGGGTGTCGTCCTCGGTGGTGTTCGTGTTCCCCGGGCAGGGTTCGCAGTGGGTGGGTATGGCGCGGGAGCTGCTGGAGTTCTCGCCGGTGTTCGCGGCGCGGATGGCGGAGTGTGCTGTCGCGTTGGAGCCGTACGTCGATGGCTGGTCGCTGTTGGATGTGGTGCGCGAGGGCGATGAGGACGTGCTGCGGCGGGTGGATGTTGTCCAGCCGGTGTTGTTCGCGGTGATGGTGTCGCTGGCTGAGCTGTGGCAGTCGCTCGGCGTGCGGCCTGCGGCGGTGGTGGGTCACTCCCAGGGGGAGATCGCGGCCGCGTGTGTGGCGGGTGGGCTGTCGCTGGAGGATGCCGCTCGCGTGGTGGCTCTGCGTAGCCGGGCGATCGTACGGCTGTCGGGGCGTGGCGGGATGGTCTCGGTGCTGGCCGGGGAGGAGGCCGTCGCCGGGAGGCTGACCGCTGGCATCCAGGTCGCGGTGGTCAACGGACCTGAGCAGGTCGTGGTCTCCGGTGCCCCCGAGGAGCTGGACGCGTTCCTGTCCGGATGCGAGGCCGACGGTATCCAGGCCCGGCGTATCGCGGTGGACTACGCCTCGCACTCCCCGCAGGTGGAGGACCTGAAGGACGAACTCCTCGAAGTGCTGCGGGAGATCGAGCCCCGCACGGGCCAAGTACCGCTGTACTCCACCGTGACCGGCGCGGTGATCGACACCGGGGAGATGGGCGCGGAGTACTGGTTCACCAACCTCCGCCAGACCGTCCGCTTCGACGCCGCCCTGCGCGGCCTGCTGGCGGACGGGCACCGCGTCTTCGTGGAGTCGAGCCCCCACCCGGTGCTGCTCGGCGCCGTGGCGCAGAACGCCGACCACAGCCGTACGACCGGGGTGACCGCGGTCGGCACCCTCCGGCGCGACGAGGGCGAGGAGGCGCGGCTCCTGCGCAACCTTGCCGACGTGTTCGCCGCGGGCGTGGCCGTGGACTGGTCGCCGTGGCTGGGCGGTGGACGCCTGGTGGAGCTGCCGACGTACGCCTTCCAGCGGCGCCGGTACTGGCAGCCCGCCGCGGCCACGGCGGCCGACGTCGGCTCCGCGGGCCTCGGCCCCGTCCGGCACCCGCTGCTCGGCGCGGCCGTGCGCCTGGCGGGCGGCGACGACGTGGTCCTCACCGGGCGCATATCCCGCGCTACCCACCCCTGGCTGGCGGACCACGCCGCCTTCGGCAGGGTCCTGCTACCCGGCACCGCCTTCGTGGAGATGGCCCTGCGCGCCGCCGACGAGGTCGGCCGCCCCGTGCTGCGCGACCTGACGCTGCACGCGCCGCTGGTCCTCCCCGAGCACGGCGAGACCGACATCCAGGTGCAGATCGGCGCAGCCGACGGCAGCCGCCGCCCGCTTGAGATCTACTCCCGCCCCCGCGGCGGTGACACCGCCGCGTGGACCCGGCACGCCGACGCCGTGCTCACGGACGCGGCCCCCGAGGACGGCGCCGCCGCGCCGGAGCCCGAAGGACCGCTGTACGGCGCCGCGTGGCCGCCCGCTGGCGCCGAACGCCTGGACGTGGCCGCCCACTACGACACCCTGGCCGCCGCGGGCCTCGAGTACGGCCCCGCCTTCCAGGGCCTGTCCGACCTCTGGCGGCTCGGCGACGAGGTCTTCGCCCAGGTCACCCTGCCCGGCCGGCAGGCCGAGGAGGCACGGAGGTTCGGGCTGCACCCCGCCCTCCTGGACGCGGCCCTCCAGGCCGCCGCTGCGGGCCGCACGGACGACGGCCGCGCGCCGTTGCCCTTCTCCTTCGGGACCGTCACCGCGCCCGGCCGGGGCGCGAGCGAGATGCGCGTACGCGTCGCCCCCGCCGGGCCCGACACCTTCACCGTCGAGACGGCCGACCCCTCCGGCGAGCCGGTCGCGCGCGTCGACGCGCTGCTGGTGCGCCCGGTGGCGCCCGGCGACCTCGCCACGCCGGAGGGCGGCACGGACGCGCTGCTGTCCGTCGCGTGGACGCCGTACACCGGCCAGGTCGACGAGAACGCCGCGACCGCAGTGGGCGCCGCGACCGCCGCGGATGCCGCGACCGCCGAGAACGCTGCGACCGCCGCGGACGCCGCCGTTGCGGACGTTCCGGCGGACGTGACGCTGGTGCCGGCCGCCGCCGGGCCGGACACCGGCGACGCGGCGGCCCGCGCCCGGGCCGTGCTCGGGGAGGCGTTGCGCGACGTGCAGCGGTGGCTGGCGCGTACCGACCGGTCCGCGACCGCCCGCCTCGTCGTGCTCACCCGCCGTGCCGTCCTGACGGGCACGGAGGAGCCCGGCACCGCCCCCGACCTCGCCCACGCCTCGGTGTGGGGCCTGGTGCGGGCGGCCCGCGCGGAGAACCCGGGCCGCGTCGTCCTCGTGGACGTGGACGCCGGGGCCTTCGACCGGATCGCCGCGTCCGCCGCCTCCAGGAAGACCGGGGAGGCGGGGGAGGCTGGTGAGACCGGTGGGCTCGGTGAGACCGGTGGGCTCGGCGGCCTCGGCGCGGCCGACGCCAGCGCCCTCCGCGAGGCCCTGCGCACCGGGCGGCCCGAACTGGCCCTGCGCGACGGGCAGATGTACGTGCCCACCCTGCGCCACCAGGACACGGAACCCGCCGACGGCGCCGCGGCGGCCCTCGGCACCGGCACCGTCCTGATCACCGGCGGCACCGGCGGCCTCGGCGCCCACGTGGCCCGGCACGCCGCCGCGCGCGGCGCCCGGCACCTGCTGCTCCTGTCCCGGCGCGGCCCCGCCGCCGAGGGCGCCGGGGCGCTGCGCGACGAGCTGACCGCGGCCGGGGCCCACGTCACCGTACGGGCCTGCGACGTGGCCGACCGCGACGACCTGGCGCGGGCGCTGCGCGAGGTGCCGGAGGAGTACCCGCTGACCGCTGTCGTCCACGCCGCCGGAGTGCTCCGCGACGCCGTCGTCGAGTCCATCGACGCCGAAGGGCTCGACGCCGTGCTGCGGCCGAAGACCGACGCCGCCTGGCACCTGCACGAGCTGACCGCGGACGCGGACCTGTCCGCCTTCGTGCTCTTCTCCTCCCTCGCGGGCGTGCTCGGCGGGGCGGGCCAGGGCGGTTACGCCGCCACCAACGCCTTCCTCGACGCCCTGGCCCGGCACCGCCGCGCCACCGGGGCGCCCGCGCTCTCCCTCGCCTGGGGCCTGTGGGCCGAGGCGACCGGCATGACCGGGCACCTCGGCGCCGCGGACCTGGAGCGGATCAACCGGGGCGGGATCGCCGCGCTCGGCACCGAGCGGGGCCTGCGGCTGTTCGACGCCGCACTCGGCCGGGACACCGGTGACGCGCTGCTCCTCGCCGCCGCCCTCGACGTGCCCGTGCTGCGCGCCACCGAGCCCGCGCTGCTGCCGCCGCTCCTCGCCGGCCTGTTCCCGCCGCGCCGCCGCCTCGCCGTGGCCCGCGCCGGGCGGCCCGCGGGCGGCGCAGGGGCGGACGGCCGCCTCGCCCTCGACTCGCGCGACGCGGTGGTGGACCGGCTGCGGTACCGCTTCGCCCGCACCCTGGGCTTCGACACCGACGAGGTCGACGTGGCCGCGCCGCTCGTCGGCCAGGGCCTCGACTCCGTGATGGCCATGCAGATCCGCAGCCTCATCGAGTCGGACTTCGGCCGCTCCGTGCCCGTCTCCTCGCTGTTCAACGGCGCCACCGTGGAGAGCGTCGCCGACGCGCTCATGGCGGCGGCCCCGGGCGAGGGGCGGCCCGCCCCCACGGCCGGTGGCACCGGGCCCGCCGAGGTCCCCGAGGTCGTACGCCACCCGGCCACCCGAGACGTCGTACGGCTGCTGCGCGCCGAGCAGCACGGCACGCCGGGCGTCACCCACCACATCGGCCTCGCCGTGCGGCTCGCCGAGCCGACGACCCCGGACCGCCTCACCGAGGTGATCGCGTCCCTCGCCGCCCGGCACGCCGCGCTGCGCACCGCGATCGGCCCGGACACCGACGGCGGGCAGCAGCTGGAGGTCCGCCGCTCCCTCGCCGGTGACCTCGTCCGCTGGTCGCCCGTCGCCGAGGGCACCGACGTCGACGAACGGCTGCGGCTGCTCATGGAGCCGCCCTTCGACCTCGGCTCCGCCCCGCTGTGGCGGTTCGAGCTCCTCGCGTACGCCTCCGGCGAGCAGGTCCTCGTCTTCGGCGCCCACCACGCCGTGTCCGACCTGGCCTCGCTGATGCTGGTGGCCCACGGCCTCGGCGCCGGCCTGCGCGGCACCGAGCCGCCCGCCGCCGTCACCAACCGCGACGTCGACCTGCTCCTGCGCGCCCAGGCCGGGCGCCCCGCGGACGCGTCGGCACCCACCGGTGACTGGCGCGCGGACTTCACCGGGGCCCGCCGCCTCGACCTGGAGCTGGCCGGGCCCCGGCCCGAGCGGCGGACCTTCCGCTCGGCCATGCACCTGACCGAGCTGCCCGCGGACCTCCAGGAGCGCGTCGCGGCCCGCGCCAACGGCCTCGGCATCACGCCCGCCGCCTTCTGGCTCGGCGTCCTCACGGTCCAGCTCGCCCGGCTGCGCGAGCGGGAGAGGTTCGTCCTCGCCGTGCCCGTGGACACCCGGCTGCACGTGGCGGCCCTCGACGCGGTCGGGTACTTCGGGCTGCCCATCCCCTTCGCCGCCCAGGTCGGCCGGGGGGAGACCGCCGAGGCCGTCCTGCGGCGCACCGACAGCAGGCTCAGCCGGGTCCTGGAGCGGGGCGTCACCTTCTTCGACGCGATGTCCGCCCTCGTCCAGGAGGGGCTGTACCGCAAGGACGCGCCGCTCGTCGAGGTCTACTTCAACTACATGCCGCCGGCGGCCGGGGCGGCGGAGGGCCTGCGCATCCTGCCCGCGGGCACCGGCTACTCCGACCTCGACCTGATGGTCACCGTCATGCCGGGCCTCGGCAAGGTCGGCCTGGAGTACAACACCGACGTCGTCGACGAGGCGAGCTGCGCGGCCCTCGGGCGCGGGCTGCTCGCGCTGGCCGCCGAGGCCGCGGCCGCCCCCGAGACCCTCCTCGCCCTACCGGAAGGACCCGCAGTGGCCCCCGCCCCCGAGCCCGTGGCGACGGCCGTGGGTACGTCACCCGCCGCCGAGCCCGCGGTGTCCGCCGCCGTTACGACGCCCGCCGCCGAGCCCGTGGCCACGGCCGTGGATACGACGCCCGCCGCCGAGCCCGCGGTGTCCGCCGCCGTTACGTCATCCGCCGCCGGGCCCGGCGGCGCGCCCGCACAGATCGCCGTCGCCGCCACCTTCGCCCTCGGCAACCTCCCCGCCATGCTGTCGGTCGCCCTGGAGGACGCCGGGGTCGAGGGCGGCCCCTTCGAGGTGGCCGAGGCCCCGTACCACCAGGTCCTGGCCAGTCTGCTCGACCCGGGGAGCGTCCTCGCGCGGAAGGCGACCGTCGCCAACCTGGTCCTGCTGCGCCCCGGCGACCTGACCCGCTTCGCGGAGGCCGAGGGCGACGGCGGACGCCTCCTCGACCAGCTCGCCGAGGAGTACCCGGCCGCCCTGCGCGCCCTCGCCGACCGCACCCGCACGCCCCTCGTCGTCGCCTTCCTGCCGGAGGGCTCCGCCGACGCACGGCTGCGCGCCTGGGAGCTGCAGGTGACGGAACAGCTCACCGACCGGCCCGGCATCGCCGTCCTGCCGTCGGCCACCTGGGACGACGGCGAGTTCCCGGCCGACGGCGTCCTCAACCCGCGCACCGACGCGGTCGCCCACCTGCCCTTCCAGGAGGAGTTCCAGGCGTTCGTGGCGCTGCGCCTCGCCGACGTGCTGTGGAACGTACGCCGCCGGGCGCCCAAGGTGATCGTCGTCGACGGCGACGAGACGCTGTGGAGCGGCGTCGCCGGCGAGGCGGGCCCCGAGAACGTCCTCTTCACCGGGGCCCGCGCGCTGCTCGCCCAGCGGCTGCTCCAGTGGCGGGAGGCCGGGGTGCTGCTCGCGCTCGTCTCCAACAACGACGAGGCCACGGTGCACGCCGTCCTCGACCGGCCCGACAGCCCGCTGCGCCGCGAGCACTTCGCCGCGGTCTCCGCGGCGTGGGGGCCCAAGTGGACCCGCATCCTCAAGATCGCCGAAGACCTGCGGCTCGGCCTCGACAGCTTCCTGTTCCTCGACGACAACCCGGTGGAGCTGGCCGCGGTGCGGGCGCAACTGCCCGAGGTGCTCTGCGTGACCTGCCCCGCCGACAGCGAACTCGCCGGCTTCGTCACCCGCCTGTGGCCGGTGGTGCCGCGCGCGGCCACGGCCGAGGACGCCGCCCGCGCCGCGTTCTACCAGCAGGAGCGGGTGCGCGACGTGGCCCGCGCGCAGCTCGGCTTCGCCGAGTTCCTGGAGAACCTCCGGCTCGAACTCGACATCGAGCCGGTGAACGAGGACACGGCCGAGCGCACCATCCAGCTCAGCCGCCGCACCAACCAGTTCAACCTGCGCCCCCGCCCCCTGGACGCCGCCGAGCTCGACCGGCTGCGCAAGGACGGCGAGGTGTGGACGGCGACCGCGCGCGACCGGTTCGGCTCGTACGGGCAGATCGGCGTCCTGGCCGTCAAGGCGGAGGGCGACGCGCTCGAAGTGGTCGCCTGGATGATGAGCTGCCGCGTGCTCGGCCGCGGCGTCGAGGACCGGCTGCTCCAGTGGCTGGCCGACCGGGCCGAGGAGCACGGGTGCGCCACCGTGCGCCTCGTCGCCGAGAACACGCCCCGCAACACACCCGCCCGGCGCCTGGTCTCCCGCCTCGGCGGCGGCGAGGTCGACGCGCCGCGCCTGGAGACGGCGGTGGCCCTGGCGCACCTCCGGGAGTTCCGTTCCTGGGACCTCGGATCCGAAAACGCAGCGGAGGTCAGCAATGCCTGAGGCGGGAAGCGGTACGAGCCGCAACCGCGGTGTCAACCGGCGGCCGGAGGAAGAGGTGATCGAACGGCGCGGCCCGGGCCGCGCCCAGGCCTCCGACCTCCTCGCCCGCTTCCGCGGCGCGAACACGGCGCGGACGGCACCCACTTCGCCCCCGGCGCCTCCTACGGCACCGCCCGCGGCCGACGACCGCACGGGACCGGCACCCAATGGTCGTACGGAGACCGCGGCGGACGCTCGTACGGGGACGGGGACGGTGACGGTGACGGCCACGGAGGCGGCGGCGGACACCGGTACGGGGACGGACATCCCCGCCGGGCCCGCGGCGGACATCCCCACCGACCCCGCGGCCGGTGCCGCGCCCGCACGGCGCGGTGTCCCGGAGGTCGCCGCGGGCATCGCCGCCCTCGCCGCCCGCTTCGTGCCGGGGGCCGCCGCCGACGTGGAGAAGGACCTCTTCGACGCGGGCCTGTCGTCGGTCGACGCGGTCGAGCTGGTCGCGCTCATGGCGGGCGAACTGGACGTCCAGCTCAGCCTGGACGACGTCTTCGCGGACGCGCGCCCGCGCCGCCTCGCCCAGCGCTGGGCGGCGGCGGCCGGACTCCCGACCGACCTGACGGCCACGGCCACGGCCACGGCCGGGGCGAACGGGGCGGCGGGCGCGACGGCCACGACGGCGATCACCCCGGCGCCCGCGGTCACCCCGGCGACAGTGGCCACCCCAGTATCCGCAGCCACCACAGCACCGACGGCCCCGGCGATCCCCACCACCCCAACAACCCCAACAACCCCAGTAACCGAGCCGACCCCGTCGACCCCGTCGGCATCCCACCCGCCCGCCGTGGTCCGCGCCGCGGCCGACCCGGCGCACGAGGACCTGGAGACGATCCTGGCGGACCTCGCGCTGGCCGACCGGCTGCCGTTCAGCCGGCAGGCCGACCCGGTGGAGCCGCGCCGCGTGCTGCTCACCGGCGCCACCGGCTACCTGGGCAGCCACCTGCTGCTCGACCTGCTGCGGCAGGGCGACGCCCACGTGGTGTGCCTGGTGCGCGCGGCGGACGACGCGGCCGCCGAACGCCGCCTCGCCGAGGCCCTGGCGAGCTTCGGCCAGCCCTGGTCCACCGAGGTGCGGCGGCGCGTGACGGTCCTTGCCGCGGACCTGCGGCGGCCGTACCTGGGGCTGCCGCAGGACCGATGGGCCGCCCTGGCCGCCGAGGTCGACTCCGTCGTCAACGTCGCCGCAGCGGTGGACTTCCTGCGCGGCTACCCCTCGCTGCGTCAGACCAACGTGCTCGGCCCGCTGGCCCTCGCCGAACTGGCGATGACGGGACGGCCCAAGCCGCTGCACCACGTGTCGTCGGTCGCGGTGTTCAACGAGGTCGGCATCGAGAAGATGGGCGAGGACGACCCGGTCGCGCACATCGACCGGCTCTTCGCGGGCTACGACAAGTCGAAGTGGGCCGCGGAGGCCGTGCTGCGGCGGGCCCGCGAACACGGCCTGACCGTCACGATCCTGCGGCCGGGCGCGATCGGCGGCCACACCCGCACCGGCGTCTACAACCCGCGCGACCTCAGCACCGGCCTGATCGGCGCGTTCTCCCGGTACCGGACCGTCCCCGCCTTCAAGTTCATGAACCTGGCGCCGGTGGACTGGATCAGCCGGACCGCGGCGGCCATCGTGTTCGACCCGAGGGCGTGGGGCCAGAACTACCACCTCACGGGCCGCGCGGAGACGCTGCCGGAGCTGGTCAAGGACATGAAGCTGGCCGGGATGAACGTCCGCGTGGCGGGCTGGCGCGACTGGCGGGACGACCTGCTCCGGCGGCACGCCGCTGAACCGGTGCCCGAACTCGACTTCCTCATCCGCATCCTGCGCAGCCCCACCGCGATGAAGCTGTTCGAGGCGCTGATGTTCGGCCCCGAGGCGGGCATGGAGCGCACCGAGGCGTTCCTCGCCCGGCACCGCCTGCCGCTGCCGGAACGCTACGGCTCCCAGGCCCAGTTGAAGGCCTTCGAGCGCATGGCGGAGGACGGCGTGGCCCGGCTGCCCAGCCGCGACGACCCGCCCTACCTGTCGTTCCGCGAACGTACGAAGGGCCACGTCGGCCCGGTCGGCGAGCAGCGCGACACCAGGTGCCGGATGGCGCTGACGCTGTCCATCGCGAGCATGTACCAGGTCGTACGGCACCGGAAGATCGACGTGCGCGGCGAGGTGTCCTGCGAGCGGCTGCACCCCGAGCCGCTGACGGTGGCGGCCGGCGAGATCTGGGTCCGCCCCGACGAGGGCGTCCCGCTGCGGCACGGCAACGACCACCCGCTGCTGCGCTACCGCCTGGTCCTGGTCGACCGGGACGGCGGACGCTGGTGGCTTGAGGGCTGGAAGACGGCCCGGGCGCGCCGCGACTTCTGGAAGCAGACCCGGACCATCGAGGTCACCCTCGGCCGCGAGGGCGGGCCCGCGAGCCTGGAGGGCGTCGTCAGGGTGCCCGGCAAGAGCTACGTACCGGACCAGATCGACGGCATCCGGGTCGACCCGCGGCTGTCGTCGCAGGAGCAGCGGCTCGCCAAGCTGGCGTGGCTGTCGTGGTTCTTCGTCCAGGTCGGCATGGGGCTCGCGGAGCCGTCCCTGCGCGCCGGCGCGGAACTGCTCGACCTGCGCAGGGACGCGATCGACCGGGACAAGGACAGGCTGCAACGGAAGATCAGGAAGCTGATGATCAAAAGGGAGCAGACCCGATGACGCTGAGGCCCCTCCACTCCGCATACGGGGACCGGGTCGAGCAGATCCCCTTCACGGCCTCCGACGGCACCGAGCTCGGCCTGACCCGGATCGCCCCCGCCGACGGGACCGGCGACCGCCCGGCCGTGCTGGTCCTGCACGGACTCACCGCCTCGGCGGACATGTTCACGCTGCCAGAGACCCGCAACCTGGTCGACGTGCTGCTCGACGCGGGCTACGAGCCCTGGCTCCTGGACTGGCGCGGCAGTTGCCGCCTGCCGTACAACGAGGGCCGGGTGCGCTACACCTTCGACGACGTGGCGCTGTACGACATCCCCGAGGCGGTGGCGCTCGTCAAGGAGCGCACCGAGGGCCGCGAACTCCACGTGGTGGCCCACTGCATCGGGGCGATGTGCCTGTCGCTCAGCATGGCGGCCGGCCTGGTCCCGGGCCTCGCGGGGGTGGTGGCGCAGGGCGTCTTCCTGACCCCGAAGATGTCCTGGAAGACCCGCGCCCGCCTGCACTTCGGCGGCGAACTGCTCCGCTCCCGCATCGTCAACATCCCCACCGACTTCAAGAAGGTCGGGATGTGGTCGAAGTACTCGCTGCTCTTCGCGGAGGTCTCGCTGGGCGCCGAGTGCAAGGACCCCAACTGCCAGATCCTGCACAACGACTCGTGGGGCGTGGGCGGCTCGCTCTTCGAGCACGACAACCTCCACGACGTCACCCACGACCGCCTGGCCGACCTGTACGGCACCGTCCCGATGTGGATCCTGCCGCACCTGCGCGGCATCGAGCTGGCCCACACGATGATGCGCTACAACGACGCCGACGGCCGCTACGACGCCCTGCCGAAGAACGCCCTGGACAACGCGGGCACGTTCGACACCCCGCTGCTCCTGCTCTCCGGCAGCGACAACCGCTTCTGGTACGACTCCAACAAGCTGTGCCACGAGGTCCTGCGCGGCCGCTACCCCGACATGGACGTCCGCTACGTGGAGGTCCCCGGCTACGGCCACCTGGACGCCTTCATCGGCCGCAACGCGGCCCTGGACGTCTTCGGCCACATAGTCGACTTCCTGGACGACTGCCACAGCCGCCACGCCACGGCCTGACACCACCACACCCGCCGGGCGTCCCCACCCACACCACGGGGACGCCCGCAGGGGCCCGCGCCCCGAGGGCCGCGGGGAGGGTGGATGCGGTCCTGCCCCGTACGCACGCCGAGGAGTTGCCCGATGCCCGCACCGCCCGGCGACGAGCAGCCGGGCAAGGCGGGAACGACGTCCGACCTGATCGTCGAGCGCCTGCTGGAACGGGGCGTGGACACCGAGCGGCTCATGGACCCGGCCCGGCCCACGCCGTCACCGCGACCTCGGACACGGCGCTCGATGTCAGCAAGGTGCGAAGCCCCGACTACCAGCCGGCAGCGCGTTCGGAAGCCAGCGCACCCAGGCCGACTTCTCCACGGTGGTCACGTCGCCCGAGCGAGGCATCGCCATGTATTTCAGCCTTTCGGTGGACTTCAACCCGTTCCGCTTCACTTTACGTACCTGTTTGATGCACGTCTGTGGCACGATAGCCAGTTTGGCCGACTCGCCTCACTATGGCGCGATCCACCCGAACAGCCGGGCGTATGTCTGAATGCGCTTCTCTCCCGCCCCGGTTGTGGCGCAGGCCGAACGCTGGCGTCCGTGCGCTCTACTGCGCGCCGATCTGGCCGATGCCAAAGGGAAGTTGCCTGACGCACAAAAGCGCATCCGGAATGGCGTACGACGGAACGCGCTGCCGACTGGCCCCTTGCCGCCACGATGGGCGCACCGCCAAGGAGTGGTTGCTGCCGCGAGAGCTTTCGTGCCGGTCCGCGGACTGGACATGAGGCGCTGTCGCAGCCGACGGTCCTCCACGGCATCGGCTACTGACCCGCGCGGCGAGCAGCGGTGCAACGGCCTGCGTGAGCCGGTGCTCGACCTTCCTGCCGAAACAGGTGGACGGCTACGCCGCCAGCGAGGCGACGCCCTCGCCGACCCACAGGCCACTGACGCCTGCTCCGCAACCTCGAACGCGCCGAAGCCCCCGACGGACTCGAACCTGCGGCCAAGTGCCGAGAAGGTAGTTGCTCGCTCTACGGAAGCGAGACCCGTGACCTGCGCTGCAAGGCTGCACCCGGCTGCAGAAAGGCGGAAAACGCCACCGCGCACTCACCGGAACGAGCCGTTCCTCGCCTGCCTTCGTCAGGTGTGCTTCCCTGGCGCCCGCTCCGGGCTGCCGGTGCTACACAAGTCCATATACGCACAGGTGGGTCTGGCTGGGCGGTTCAATACCTGGGGAGCGGAATGTCCGTTTCTCTGAAAGTGAGTAAAATCCAGGGCCGGCTCGACTAACGTGCCTGGTCAGTTCCGTGGTCCCCGCACGCGCGGGGGTGGTCCCAAGGAGTACGTCGAGCGAGGACGCGACGTCTTGTGGTCCCCGCACATGCGGGGTGGTCCCAGGCAGGCCGCGTCCGGAGGTGTCGGCCGGCACGCGGTGGTCCCCCGGCGTTCGAGACGCGGAGCGGTCAGGGGGTCCACGTCGTCGCGGCTGTGGAAGGCGTAAGCCTTGATCTCGGAGCGCTGCGACCGGATCCGCTCCTGAAGCTGCGCAGGCAGAGGACCGCCATCGAAGAGGAACAGCACCTTGTCGCCTTCAGCAGGGCTGGGGCCCAGTCGACTGCAAGCACACGACCGATCCCGGGCGTGATGCCCAGCTCCTCGCGGAACTCCCGCACGCACGCCTGCAGCGGGGACTGGCCCCCGTGTACGTACGGGCGGCCAGGGGGAGCGTCGGCAAGGAGCGGCAACTGCCTGGTGGCGAAGCCGAAGCGCGACGCCTGGTAGGCGCCCCACACCTCGCCGACGTCGCAGGGACGGTGTGCCGGCCGCTGTCGTTCGACCACTCCAGGAGCGTGGTTCACCGATGAGGTTGCCGATGGACGCGTCCCGGGCGGGTGCCAGGGCGCGCATCGCGGAGAGGCAGTCGAGCTCGATGCGGTCGTCTCCGCCTTGCCGAGCCAGTCCGACGTACGGCCGACCAGCCCGGCCGGCACTTCCTGGGAGAGGCGCTGCCGGTACCAGGCCATGCGCTCACCGATCGTCAGGCGCTGCGTCATTCCTCTTCATACGGCGGAGCCGGACGTCGGGAAGAACTGGACCGACGGCGGCACCCTGCATGAAGAGCGGGACCTGTAGGGGTGAGCCGAGGCGAGGGCGACACGCGCGTCGTACGGGGCCCTCCTGCCCTCACGAAGATCATTCGGGAGCACACCAAGGCAGAGGGCCTGAAGCCCGGCGACCAGATGTTCCAGGGCGAGAAGGGAGGAATCCTCTCCGGCTCGGTGACGCGCCGAGCGCGGAGGAACGCTCGCAAGACGGAACTGACCGAGCGTCAGTGCGCATCCCCGATAGGCAAGCGAATTTATGACATTCGGCACACTCTGCTGACGAAGTGGCCCAACGGCGGCATTCCGCCCCCGCAGGTCGCGTACGCGTACGGGGCAGGCAACACATCCCCGGTGCTGCTGGCGTCCGACGCCGGGTGCGTCGAGGGCCAGCTCCCGGATCTCAAGCGCCGGATGGACGCTCAGGGGGACTTCCCTGAGCTGCCCGACGAGGACTGAGCCCCGAGCGGACTCCTCCGCTTCGCCGCGCCTGAGCGTAACGCCCCTGACCAGCAAAAAGGCCTCCCCGAAGGAAGGCCGGTGAAGTGCGCCCCCGGCAGGACTCGAACCTGCGGCCAAGTGCTTAGAAGGCACCTGCTCTATCCACTGAGCTACGGGGGCCGATGATGGCCGGTGGCCTGGAGCCCGGTGTGGGGCCGGTCCGTGACCTTGCCGGGGACAAGGATAGGGCTCCTGCGTCCGTGTCCCTGGTGCTTCACCTCCGCGCCGCGATGTGGAGGTTCAGTGAAGCGGTCCTGATAATCGCAGGCAGGTGCGAATCTCGCACCGCTTTTGGCGCCTGACGCCCCGGGTGTTGTGCACTCGTTATGCCTGTGCCCCAGTCATCCCTTCCGTCACGTGTGTCCGATCGGCGCGCAGGCGTGCTCATATGCTTCAGAAAGCCGTCAAAATTGGGCATTCTTCGCATGTGGTGACCTTGGACGTACGGCCTCAATTGCTTGACGCGCTGACCACCCTGCGTGAGCGCGTCGCCGCCGCACGCTTTCCGCTCCCCCTGCCGGGGGCGCCACGCGCGCGTGCCAACCGGGATGAGCTCCTCGCCCAGCTCGACGACTATTTGGTGCCCCGCCTCAAGGCCCCCGAAGCGCCCTTGCTGGCGGTCGTCGGCGGGTCCACCGGGGCCGGCAAGTCGACGCTGGTGAACTCCCTGGTGGGGCGGCAGGTCAGCGAGGCGGGGGTGCTGCGCCCCACGACCCGCACCCCGGTCCTCGTCTGCCATCCGGATGACCGGCACTGGTTCGCGGGGGTGAGAATCCTGCCCGACCTCACCCGCGTGTGGGTGCCCCGCCAGGACGGCGACGAACCGACCCCGCCCGCCGAGGACGACCGGGTCCTGCGGGTGGAGACCGCCGACACGCTGCCCGCGGGCCTCGCCCTGCTCGACGCCCCCGACATCGACTGCCTCGTCGCCGAGAACCGGGTGCTCGCCGCCCAGCTCATCTGCGCCGCGGACGTGTGGGTCACCGTCACCACGGCGGCCCGCTACGCCGACGCGGTGCCCTGGCACCTCCTGCGGACCGCCAAGGAGCACGACGCCACCCTCGTCACCGTCCTCGACCGCGTGCCGCACCAGGTGGTCGCCGAGGTCTCGCTCCAGTTCGAGGCCCTGCTCGCCAAGGCGGGCCTCGGCGACGTGCCCCGCTTCACCGTGCCGGAACTGCCCGAGTCCACCGGCGGCGGCGGACTGCTGCCCGCGACCGCCGTGGCGCCGCTGCGCGAGTGGCTCGCCCAGCAGGTGCGGGACTCCGCCACCAGACAGGGCGCCCTCGCCCGCACCGCCCTCGGCGCGCTCGGCTCGCTCAACTCCCGCCTGCCCGAGCTGGCCGGCGCCGTCGCCGCCCAGTACGCGGCCGCCCTGCGGCTCACCGCCGCCGTCGACGAGGCGTACGAGAGCGAGCACGCGCGCGTACGGGAACGCCTCCAAGCGGGCGCCGTGCTCGCCGGGGACGCGCTGAAGCGCTGGCGGGCCTACCCCCTCGACTGCGGCCCCAGCGAACTCCTCGACGCCGTCTCGGCCAGCCTGGAGACGCTCCTGCTGTGCGCCGTCACCGCCGCCGACGAACGCGTCGACGAGGCCTGGCGCCGGGAGCCCGCCGCCCGGCTCCCCGAGCTCGCGCACCACCGCGACAACGGCGCCGACCACCGCATCGGCATGGCCGTACGCCGCTGGCAGCGCGTCCTGGAGGAGTACGTCGAGGACGAGATCCGCGCCGTCGACCGCGCCGACAAGAGCGCCGCGCCCGACCCCGAGGTGCTCACCGCGCTGCTCGCCACCGCCCTGCTCGGCGGGCGCCGAGCCCGCTCCGCCGGGGAGGGCCTCGCCGCCCGCGTCGGCGCCCACGGCGCGCTGCGGCTGCGCGACCGCGGCGGCCGGCTCCTCACCGCCTACCTGGACAAGGTCCTTGGCGCCGAACGGGAGCGGCGCCTCGCCCCCCTCGACGCGCTCGGCGTCCACCCCGAACCACAGGCCGAACTCATCGCCGCGCTGTCCGTACTGCAGAAGGAGAGGTGACCGCGGTGACCGCCGTCACGGATCACACCGACCACGCCGACCGGCCCGACGACGACACGGCCTCCCGCGCGCGGGAGGACGAGGAGATCTGGGACGACGGGCTCATCGCGCGGCGGGTCAACGAGCACAGCGAGAACGACGAAGCGGACGGCACCGGCACCCCCGCGGGCGACGAGGCGCCACGCTCGGCCCCCGCGCGCGGCGGCCGCCCCCGGGGAGCCGCCGGAGCGGGCTCGTCCGCGTACGACAAGTCCTCCCGGTACGGCAGGTCCTCCGGGTACGACTCCGGCCACGGCACCACCTCCGTGTACGACATCGGCGCCTCCCGGGAGACGACCGTCCTCTACGAAGGGCCGCTGCGGGGCCGCCTCGACGCGCTGCGGGAGCTGATCGGGCTCTCCCGGACACGGCTCGACAGCACCACGCTCGCCGAGGCAGGACGCGTCCTGGACGAGGCGGCGGCGAGGCGGCGGCTGTCCGACCGGCACACCGTCGTCGCCGTCGCCGGGGCCACCGGAAGCGGCAAGTCGACCCTCTTCAACGCGCTCGCGGGCGTGATGATCTCGGAGACCGGCGTCCGCAGGCCGACCACCGCCGCCCCCATCGGGTGCAGCTGGACGGACGGCGCGGCCGGGCTTTTCGACCGGCTCGGCATCCCCGGACGGCTGCGCCGCCGCCCCCTCCAGAGCGCCGACGGCGACGCCATGGAGGGCCTCGTCCTCGTCGACCTGCCCGACCACGACTCGGCGGCCGAGGAGCACCGCGAGCACGTGGACCGCATCCTGCGCCTCGTCGACGCCGTCATCTGGGTCGTCGACCCGGAGAAGTACGCCGACGCCATGCTGCATGAGCGCTACCTGCGGCCGATGGCGGGCCACGCCGAGGTCATGTTCGTCGTGCTCAACCAGGTGGACCGGCTGCCCGGGGACGCCGCCGACCAGGTCCTCGACGACCTGCGGCGCCTCCTCGACGAGGACGGCGTCGCGCTCGGCGAGCACGGCGAGCCCGGCGCCACCGTGCTCGCCCTGTCCGCGCTGACCGGCCAGGGCGTCGGCGAGCTGCGCGAGGCGCTCGGGCAGTTCACGCGCGAGCGCGGCGCCGCCACGCGCCGCCTGGAGGCAGACCTGGACGCGGTGGCCGCCGACCTGCGCCCGGTGTACGCCGCCGAGGCGGCGCACGCGCCGGGGCGCGCCCGGGTCGGGCTCAGCGAGGAGGCGCGCGAGGAGTTCGCCGACCGCCTCGCGGAGGCCGTGGGCGCGACGGCCGTGGGCCAGGCCGCCGAGCGGGCCTGGCGCCGGCACGCCAACAAGGCGTGCGGCACGCCCTGGCTGCGGCTGTGGCGCTGGTACGAGGCGCGCCGCTCGCCCTACAGCTCCATCCTCCGGCCCACGCTGCGCCCGCCCGTCGACGAAGAGGCCACGGCACGCGCGCGCGTGGAGCACGCCGTGCGCACGGTGGCCGACGAGGCGGCGGCGGGCCTGCCCACACCGTGGGGCCAGGCCGTGCGGGAGGCGGCGGCCCGCGGCGCCGAAGGCCTGCCCGAGGCCCTGGACGAGCTGGCCCTGCGGGCCGGACTGCCCCAGGGGCGGCCGCCGCGGCCCGGCTGGTGGCCGGTCGCGGTGCTCGCGCAGGCGGCGATGACCCTGCTCCAGATCGTCGGCGGCCTCTGGCTCGTCGGGCAGATCGTGGGCCTCGCGGACCCGAACCTGGGGGTGCCCGTGCTGCTGATGCTCTCCGGCATCCTCGGCGGCCCCGGCGTGGAGTGGCTGAGCCGGATGGCGGCCCGCGGACCCGCCCGGCGGTACGGCTTCGAGGCGGAACGGCGGCTGCGGGAGGCGGCCGCGGGGTGCGGCCGGGCCCGCGTGCTCGACCCGGTCGCGGCGGAGCTGCTGCGCTACCGGGAGGTGCGGGAGCAGTACGTGCGGATGGCGCGGCGGAACGCCTCCTTCGGGTGACGGAGTTGTCCACAACCGGTGGGTAGGGCACAGCGCTCAGCGGGCCCGGCCCGACCGGCGCAGTCTGGAACCGCGGTCGTGGCGACCGCCGCCGACGCGGGAGGGCCCCGCACGCGGTGGACGAGGGAGGGGTACGACGATGAACGACACGATGGTGACGGTGGTGGGGAGGGTGGCGACGACCCCCGTGTTCCGGGAGCTCCCGTCCGGCCCGGTGACACGCTTCCGGATCGCGGTGACCCCCCGTCACTTCGACCGTACGCGGAACGAATGGACGGACGGGCACACCAACTTCTTCACGGTATGGGCCCGCCGGGCCCTCGGGGTGAACGCGCAGAGTTCGCTCTCGCTCGGCGAACAGGTCATCGTGCAGGGCCGGTTGAAGGTCAAGGACGAGGAGCGCGGCGGCCAGCACTGGCTGTCCGTGGACATCGACGCCCAGGCCATCGGCCACGACCTGGCGCGCGGGACGTCCGCGTTCCGGCGCGGCAAGGCCCTCGACCAGTCGCCGGACCAGTCACAGGACCGGTCGCGGGGCCGGGCGGAAGGGCCGACGGGGGACCAGGCACCCGACGGGACACGGGCGGAGCCGGAGCCCGCCTGGGAGTCACCTCCCGAAGGGGGCGCGGAAGGGACGGCGGGCCCGGCGGCCAGGGCGCGGACCCCGGCGGAAGCCGCGCCCGACGCGGAGCAAGGCGCGCGCCCCCAACCGGCCGCGGTGGGTTGACGCGTTCGGCCGGCACCCGCCGTCCCGAGGTCCTGCCGCCCCGAGGTCCTGCCGTCCCGCGACCCGTACCGGCGGCGAGGCGCCCGGCCCCGGCCGCCGACGGCCGCCCAACCACCCGCAAAACCATGGATTTGTCGATAAGCCCAGCTCAACAGGCGCCCTGGCGATAACGATTCCGATTCGGATCGGTTGTCGGACGGCACCTGCGGGAATGGTGGTGCGCCACCTCCTTAGGATGCCGGGCGTGGCTCCGTAGGGCCGACGAGGTCTGAGCGGGGCGGATCGGCAGGTGACTCTGCTCGGTTGCATCTGCTGGCGGGACCGGTCCCCCATGTGAATCGGTTCCGCCCGGAGGGGAATTCTGTGTTTGCTGCGTTGTCCATACGGAGCCGGGGCGCCGTGCGCCTCGCCGCCGCGCTGGTCGCGTCCGGGCTCGTCTCGGCGGGCGCGACGGCCACCGCGACGGCGGCCGTGACGACGGACGCCCCGCCGTACCGCGGCGGAGCCACCGCCACCCTCGACGGCCTGAAGACCTACGGCCAGGCGGTCGTCCGCGAGGACGGCGGCAACCAGCGCATCCCCGCCGGCCTCTTCCAGATGTCCGTCGACGACGGCGGCACCCTCCAGACGTACTGCGTCGACATCCACAACCCCACGCAGAAGGACGCGCAGTACAAGGAGACCCCCTGGAGCGGCACGTCACTGCACGCCAACGCCGACGCGGGCAAGATCCGCTGGATCCTCCAGCACTCCTACCCGCAGGTGAACGACCTGGCGGAGCTGGCCCGCAAGGCCGGCGCGCCCTCCCTCACCGAGGAGACGGCGGCGGCGGGCACCCAGGTGGCGATCTGGCGCTACTCCGACAAGGCCGAGGTGGAGGCGGTGGACCCGCGGGCGGAGAAGCTCGCGGACTACCTGGAGCGCAGCGCGCGCCGGACCCCGGAGCCCAAGGCGGCCCTGACCCTGGAGCCGCCCGCCGTGGCCGGGCACGCGGGGGAGCGGCTGGGCCCGGTGACCGTGCGGACCGACGCGGACAGCGTGGCCGTCATCCCGCCCGCGGACTCCACGAGCGGGGTGAAGGTCGTCGGCAGGAACGGCAAGCCGGTCACGACGGCGTCCGACGGCAGCGAGCTGTACTTCGCCGTCCCCAAGGGCACCCCGGACGGCATGGCCTCGCTGGACGTGCAGACCTCGACGACCGTGCCGGTCGGGCGGGCCTTCACCGCCGAGACCAGGAGCCAGACGCAGATCCTCGCGGGCTCCAGCGAGTCGACGGTGTCCGCGACGGCGACGGCCCACTGGGCCGCGCGGGGGGCGATACCGGCGCTGTCGGCGGAGAAGAACTGCGCCGCCCGCGGCCTGGACATCACGGCGAGCAACAAGGGCGACGCGCCGTTCACCTTCAGCCTGATGAACGCCGAGCACACCATCAAGGCCGGCCAGACACGGACGGTGACGATACCGCTGCAGGAGGACCAGCCCTACGACTTCACGATCACCGGGCCCGCCGGCTTCGAGAAGCGGTTCCAGGGGGTGCTCGACTGCCGGACCGAGGGCAGCGTGATCGGCGTCGGCAGCAAGGCGCAGCCCGCGCCCCAGCCGAGCCCCGCGTCGGCGGGCGGCACGTCCGGCGGCGGTGACCTCGCGGCCACCGGCGGGTCGAACGCGACGCCGCTGATAGCCGGGATCGCGATCGCCCTGGTCGTGGTCGGCGGCGGCGCGGTGTATCTCCTGCGCAGGAAGGACGCCCCGGCCGGCTCCGCGCCGACGAAGTCCGCGGACGGTGCCAAGGAGTGAGCGCACCGTAGCCGCACGGCGACGACGCGAACGCTCCGCCCCCTCACACCCCGTCCCTCCCCGGCCCGCCCCCCCGGCGCCGGGGAGGGGCTGCCCGCAGCTATCCGGTTTCCTCCGGGGGGTGGCCGTCAGGCAAGATGGGGTGTATCTGCCCACACACTGATTGCCGGACGGTTTCTCTTGGCTGAGTTCATCTACACCATGCGCAAGACGCGCAAGGCGCACGGCGACAAGGTGATCCTCGACGATGTCACCTTGAACTTCCTGCCCGGCGCGAAGATCGGTGTCGTGGGTCCGAACGGCGCCGGTAAGTCCACGGTGCTGAAGATCATGGCGGGTCTGGAGCAGCCGTCGAACGGCGACGCGTTCCTGTCGCCCGGGTACAGCGTCGGCATCCTGCTCCAGGAGCCCCCGCTGAACGAGGAGAAGACGGTCCTGGAGAACGTCCAGGAGGGCGTCGCCGAGATCAAGGGCAAGCTCGACCGGTTCAACGAGATCGCCGAGCAGATGGCGACCGAGTACACCGACGAGCTGATGGAGGAGATGGGCAAGCTCCAGGAGAAGCTCGACCACGCCAACGCCTGGGACCTGGACGCGCAGCTCGAGCAGGCCATGGACGCGCTGGGCTGCCCGCCCGGCGACTGGCCCGTGACCACCCTCTCCGGTGGTGAGCGCCGCCGCGTCGCGCTGTGCAAGCTCCTCCTGGAGGCCCCCGACCTGCTGCTGCTCGACGAGCCCACCAACCACCTCGACGCCGAGTCGGTGAACTGGCTGGAGCAGCACCTCGCGCAGTACGCGGGCACCGTCGTGGCCATCACCCACGACCGGTACTTCCTCGACAACGTCGCCGAGTGGATCCTGGAGCTCGACCGCGGCCGCGCCTTCCCGTACGAGGGCAACTACTCCACGTACCTGGAGAAGAAGCAGTCCCGCCTCAAGGTCGAGGGCCAGAAGGACGCCAAGCGCGCCAAGCGGCTCAAGGAAGAGCTGGAGTGGGTGCGGTCCAACGCCAAGGGGCGGCAGGCCAAGTCCAAGGCGCGTCTGGCGCGGTACGAGGAGATGGCCGCCGAGGCCGAGAAGACCCGGAAGCTGGACTTCGAGGAGATCCAGATCCCGCCGGGCCCGCGCCTGGGCAACGTCGTCGTGGAGGTCGAGCACCTCAGCAAGGCCTTTGGCGACAAGGTCCTCGTCGACGACCTCAGCTTCACGCTGCCGCGCAACGGCATCGTCGGCGTCATCGGCCCGAACGGCGCGGGCAAGACCACGCTGTTCAAGATGATCCAGGGCCTGGAGGAGCCGGACTCCGGTTCGATCAAGGTCGGCGACACGGTCAAGATCTCGTACGTCGACCAGAGCCGCGCCAACATCGACCCGAAGAAGACGCTGTGGGCGGTCGTCTCCGACGAGCTGGACTACATCAACGTGGGCCAGGTCGAGATGCCCTCGCGCGCGTACGTGTCCGCGTTCGGCTTCAAGGGCCCGGACCAGCAGAAGCCCGCGGGCGTGCTCTCCGGCGGTGAGCGCAACCGGCTGAACCTGGCGCTGACCCTCAAGCAGGGCGGCAACCTGCTGCTCCTCGACGAGCCGACCAACGACCTCGACGTCGAGACGCTGTCGTCGCTGGAGAACGCGCTCCTGGAGTTCCCGGGCTGCGCCGTGGTCGTCTCCCACGACCGCTGGTTCCTGGACCGCGTCGCCACGCACATCCTGGCGTACGAGGGCGAGTCGAAGTGGTTCTGGTTCGAGGGCAACTTCGAGTCGTACGAGAAGAACAAGGTCGAGCGCCTCGGCCCGGACGCGGCCCGTCCGCACCGCGCCACGTACAAGAAGCTCACCCGGGGCTGACATGGCCCGCCACCTTTTCCGCTGCCCGCTGCGGTGGTCGGACATGGACGCCTTCGGGCACGTCAACAACGCCGTCTTCCTGCGGTACCTGGAAGAGGCGCGGATCGACTTCATGTTCCGGCTGTCGTCGAAGGACGGCCCGTCGTTCTCCGGCGGGTCCGTGGTGGCGCGGCACGAGATCGACTACCTGCGGCCGCTGGTGCACCGGCACGAGCCGGTCACCATCGAGTCGTGGGTGACGAAGCTGGGCGCCGCGTCGCTGACGATCTCGTACGAGGTCAAGGATGCGGAGCAGGTGTACGCGCGGGCCTCGACGGTGGTCGTGCCGTTCGACCTGCGGGCGCAGCGGCCGCGGCGGATCACGGCCGAGGAGCGGGCCGTCCTGGAGCGCTACCAGGACGACAGCACGGGCAGCACCGGCGGTGCCGCCGGTGCCGCCGGTCCTGACAGTGCCGACAGTGCCGACAGCGCCGAAGGCCCCGCTGGTGGTGCCGGCGGCGCGCGGGCGCTCGTGGCATGACCGTGCGGCTGCACTTCGCGGAGCCCGGGGAGGCGGCGGACCTCGCCGCCTTCCTGGCGCGCCTGCTCCACTACGACAAGGCGGCGGCGGTCCGGCTGCAGGCGGCGGGGGAGACGCTCGCCGTGTTCGGGCGCCCGCCGTCGTTCGAGGTCCTCGCGATCCGCACGGCGCGGCTCGCGAAGCCCTTCCAGTACGGGCTCGACACGTCGCTGGACGTGACGGTGTCGGCGGGAGAGTTCCTGGAGGCCGTGGGGGAGTCGGCGGACGCCGCGGAGACCGCGGGGACGGCCGCCGTGCCGCAGGCGGTGACGGGGCCGCCGTGGGCGGGGGTGCTGCCGCCGCGGGGCGGCTGGGCGCGGGTGCCCGGGCTGCCGTCCGGGTCCGCCGTGCGGGCCCTGGTGCAGGCGGCCGTGGCCGAATTCCGGTCGCGCGTCGAGGAGTTGGCGCCGGAGCGCCGGGTCCGGGCGGAGCTGGACCGGCTGGGGCGGGAGATATGGTCCCGCACCGTCGCCGGGACCGGGCTGCCCGTGCGGGCCGCGCACGCGGCGCAGTCCCTGGGGTTCTTGCGGGGCGACGCGCTCGACCTGCTGTCGGCGGGGGCGTGGCTGCGGCTCCGCACGCCGTACGGCTCCGTCGCGCTGCGGCGGGCCGGGGTCGGGGCGCTGTCCGTCAGCCCCGCGTGACCGGTCGCCCGGCGCCCACCGGCGGCCGGGGCCGCGGGTGGGTCAGCCCGGGGTGTTGACCATGGAGGCCGCCGCGTAGGTCAGGTAGTCCCACAGCGTGCGCTCCTGGTCCTCGGGGAGGTCCAGGGAGTCCACGGCGTCGCGCATGTGCCTCAGCCAGGCGTCGTGGGCCGCGCGGTCGACCGTGAAGGGGGCGTGGCGCATCCGCAGGCGGGGGTGGCCGCGGTGGTCGCTGTAGGTGCGCGGGCCGCCCCAGTACTGCATCAGGAACAGGACCAGGCGCTCCTCGGCCGGACCGAGGTCCTCCTCCGGGTACATGGGGCGCAGCAGCGGGTCCTCGGCGACTCCCTCGTAGAAGCGGCGCACCAGGCGCCTGAAGGTCTCCTCGCCGCCGACCTGTTCGTAGAAGGTCTGCTCCTGAAGCGTGCCGCGTGGATTCTCTGTCACGCCTCCATGGTCTCAGACGCCGCGGCCGAGGACGGAAGGCTTAGGACCACTCGCATCGCGCGGCCCGGGGCAGCACAGTGGGGGTATGGGTGCGCAAGCTCCGCTCAGCGACGAACCCGACCCGGCCCTCGCCGAGGAGGCGCGGGCCTCCCTGGTGCGCGACATCGAGGCGGGCGGGGCCTTCGACGGCGACCCGGGCTGGCGGGAGGCGTTCGAGGCGGTGCCGCGCCACCTCTTCGTGCCGTACTACTACCTGGGCGTGCCCGGGGGCTACGAGCGGCTGTGGGGCGAGGACCCCGACCCGGTGCGGCGCGGGCGCTGGCTGCGCGGGGCGTACGCGGACGCGCCGCTCGCCACCCGGGTCCGCGACGGGGAGCTGCTCTCGTCCAGCAGCCAGCCCTCGCTCATGGCCCGGATGCTGGTGGAGCTGCGGGTCGGGGACGGCGGGACGTACGACGTCCTTGAGATCGGCGCGGGGACCGGGTACAACGCGGCGCTGCTCGCGCACCGGCTCGGCGAGGAGCACGTCACGACCGTCGACCTGGACCCGGAGATCACCGAGTCGGCGCGGCGGCACCTCGCCGCCGCCGGGTACCGGCCCGCCGTCGTCACCGGTGACGGCGCGGCGGGGTGCGCGGAGCGGGCGCCGTACGACCGGATCATCGCGACCTGCACGCTGAACGCCGTCCCCCGGCCGTGGCTGGCGCAGTGCCGGGCGGGGGCGCTGGTGCTCGCGCCCCTCGCGACGGGGCTGATCGCGCTGCGGGTGCGGGACGCCGAGCACGCGCAGGGGCGGTTCCTGCACACGCCCGCGTACTTCGTGCCGCTGCGCGGCGGCAGTGGCCGTGAGCCGCGGGAGCAGCAGCTCGGCGGGCTGCCGCGGCGGGCGCTGCAGAGCGAGCTGTTCCGCTTCCTCCTCGAGCTGACGGCGGGAACCCTCGACCCGTACGAGGCGCTGGCGCTGTGGCAGCGGGAGGGGCGGCCGGTGCGGGAGCGGTTCGGGGTGACGGTCAGCGGGGAGTACGCGTGGGCGTGGCTGGACGACCCCGAGGGGCCGTACGCCTGGCCGCTGTGACGGCGGCGGGCGTACGGCCCCTCGGTGGCGGCCGGTGGCTGCCGGTGTGCTTCCGGGCCGGACGCAGGCCCGTCCGGCTCAGTCGCGCCGGATGGTGATCGTCGTCCAGGCGCCCACGTGCACCTTGTCGCCGTCCTGGAGCGGGACGGGGACGAACGGCTGGATGGGCTCCTCGCCGCCGTTGACCGTGGTGCCGTTGGTCGAGTTCTGGTCGACGACCGCCCAGCCGCCGTCGGGCTGCTGGACCAGGATCGCGTGCTGGTGCGAGACGCCCGGGTCCTCCGGCGGCACCGACAGGTCGATGTCGGGGGTGTCGCCGGTGGAGTGGCGGCGGCGGCCGATGCTGACCTGGTTGCCGACCAGCGGGTGGTGCTGCTCGGGCGAGTACGCGGGCAGGTTCAGCCCCGCGGCCTCGGGGCCGCTGCGCTGCATCATCGCCATGAAGTACTCGCGGTCGGGGCCGACGGTCGCCGTCCAGTTCCCGGGTCCCTGGGGCTGCCCCGCGGCGGGAAAGCCCTGCTGCTGCGAGCCCTGCGGCTGACCGGGACCGCCCTGGCCGTCCCGGCCGTCCTGGCCGCCGGGACCGCCCGGGGGCGGGAGGACCCAGTCGTCACCGCCACCGCCACCGCCAGGACCCGAGGGGCCGGGGCCGGGCGGCGGGGGCCCCTGCGGAGCGCCGGTCTCGCGCGGGAACGCGGGGGGCGCGGCCGGGGCCTGCTGGAAGCCCTGGGGACCGCTGGCCGGCGGGGCGGAGGGGCCGCCGCCGAAGGACGGGATCGGCTCGGCCGGACGGTTCACCTGCGAGGGCCGGGAGCCCTGGTAGTCGAACGAGTCCTGGCCGGGGGCCGAGGGGCCGCCGGAGCCGGGCGCCGGGGGGAACGGACGGGAGGCGTCGGGACCACCGGGGCCGCCGGGGCCACCCGGGCCGTCGTGGTGTCCGGGACCGCCGGGGCCCTCGTGGCGTCCGGGACCACCGGGGCCCTCGTGACCGCCGGGGCCACCAGGACCGCTGGGGCCGTCGGGGTTGCCGAAGCCGCCGCCGGGGCCACCCGGGCCGCTGCGGTCGCCGGGACCGCTCGGGCCGCCGGGACCGCTCTGCCCGCCGGGACCGCCGGGACCGTCCGGGCCGTCGAAGGGACGCCGACCGCCCGGCCCACCAGGACCGCCGGGGCCGTCGGGCCCGCCGAAGGGGCCGGGTCCGCCCTGGCCGCCGGGGCCGTCGAAGGGACGGGGTCCGCCCGGGCCGCCTGGGCCGCCAGGCCCACCGGGCCCGTTCGGGCCGTCGAAGGGGCGCGGGCCGCCGGGGCCACCGGGGCCGCCAGGACCGTCGGGGCCGCCGAAGGGGCGGTGCCCGCCGGGCGCACCCGGGCCACCCGGGCCGTCGGGCCCGTCGAAGGGACGCGGGCCGCCGGGGCCACCCTGCGGGCCAGGCCCACCAGGACCACCGTGCGGACCGGAGCCACCGGGACCCTCGGGGCCGTCAGGGCCACCGGGACCGCCGAACGGGCCGGGGCCACCGGGACCGCCGTGTGCGCCGGGGCCGCCCGGGCCACCGGGACCACCCGGGCCGCCGGGGCCGTCGGGACGGCCGAAGGGGCCCGGGCCTCCGGGACCACCGGGTCCGCCGGGGCCATCAGGACGGCCGAACGGACCGGGCCCGCCGGGACCACCGTGCGCGCCGGGCCCACCGGGACCACCCGGGCCACCGGGCCCGTCCGGACCGCCGAAGGGACCGTGACCACCAGGCCCACCAGGCCCACCAGGCCCACCGGGCCCACCAGGCCCCGAAGGCCCACCAGGACCCGAAGGCCCGTCGAAACCAGGTCGGCCCCCAGGCCCGTCAAAGCCAGGTCGGCTCCCAGGCCCGTCGAAGCCGGGCCGGCCCCCGGGCCCGTCGAACCCAGGACGCCCCCCGGGCCCGCCCGGCCCCCGGCCGCCGCCGGGCACGCCGGGTGACGTGGGCAGCGGGGGGTTCGGCGCGGCGGGGGTGTAGGAGGTCGCCGTGTTGGTCAGGAAGTTCCAGCGGCACTCCTCGCAGAACGGCGCGTTCGCCTCGCGGGGGGTGCGGCACTGGGGGCACAGCTCGGGCTCGGAGCCGGGTGGAGCCGAGGGGTGCGGGCGGCCGGGCGGCGGGCCGGGCTGTCCGGCCGCGGGCGGCGGATAGCCGTACCCGGCGGCCGGGGGCGGCGGGGGAGGCGGCGGTGGTACGGCACCAGCCATGCGGTGACCACAGACCTCGCACCAGTCGTCGGAACCCGACTGGTGTCCGTTCGGGCAGGTCGGCATGTCGGCGCTTCCCCCTCTCCTTCTTCGGCCCGAGGGCCGTGTGCGGTGCTTGTCCGGTACGGGCGTACGTGCCGCTGCGGCAGACGTACTGCGCCGTCGTATCACGACGCCCCGTACCGTCGTATGACGAGGGACACGTCGCTTGCTCGTGCTACTCCACTACAGCGTGAGGCGAGCGCTCGTTCTACTTCTTCACACGAACGGTTATCGTCGAGCGCGTCTCGAGTGTCATCTCGTCGGCCTCGGCGACGCGCGCCTTCAATCGAACAGTACCCGTCGTGGCGTCGACGACGTCCACCACCTTCGAAAGCAGCCGCGCGGTGTCCTCGTTGCCGGAGGCGCTGGCGAGCTGAACGGCGCGTCCCAGCTTGGCCGTTGCCCCGTCGAGGTCGCCCAGCTTGCGGGCGTCGAGGCCCTGCTGGATCACCTGGGCCAGCTCGGCCTGGCCGGTGTAGTGGGCCACCTGCGGGTTGATGGAGGTGGAGGCGGCCATGTCGTCCGTCCACACGGCCCGGACCAGGCCCTGGGAGAGGGTCTGCGCGGTGCCGTCGGCCGCCGGTACGACGAGGGAGACGCGGGCGGCGAGCATCTCCTGGCCGATCTCGGCGCCGGGGACGCGCACGCAGACGTGGTAGTCGCGGGACTCGTCGCCCCAGGATCCTGTGGGGTAGTCGCCCGCGCGGGGCCCGGCCTCGGTGCGCCGCCCGGTCAAGTCCTCGACGGTCGGCGCCACTTGCTTGACGAAGACGATCTCCACGCCCATGGGGGTCCACAGCCGCAGGCTGACGTCGGCGACCTCCTTGCCCATGGCGGCCTCCATCATCCGCGTGAAGTCGGCGGCGAGCCCGGCGGGGTCGGCGACGATGTCGGCGGTGCCGAGGAGCGCCGAGGCGATGCCTGTGACCTCTTTCACTTCCCAGTCGGTGCCGACGCCGCGGGCGTCACAGGTGAAGCGGCCCGCGCAGGCGTCGAGGGCGGCGCGCAGGTCGTCGGGTGACTCGTGTTCGTTGCGGCCGTCGGTCAGCAGGATGCCGTGGCGGATCGATACGTCGGCGGCGGCGAGGAGCCGGTCGGCCAGGCGCAGCCAGGTGCCGATGGCGGTGCCGCCGCCCGCGCTGAGCTTGCGCAGGGCCTCCTTGGCCTGGGCGCGGGTCTGCGGGCTCGCGACGGCGAGGCGGCCGTCGCCGGGGTAGACCTCCGTGGCGACGTGGGTGCCGCCGATGACGGCGAAGTGCACGCCGTCGCGCAGCGCGTCGACGGCGGCGGCGGTGGCGTCGCGGGCGCCGCGCATCTTGGTCGGCGGATAGTCCATGGAGCCCGAGCAGTCGACCATGACGGCGACGGCGGCGCTCGGCCCCCCGCCCGCCGCGTACAGGTGGGGCGCGCTGACGGCGGTGCCGATGGTGCCGCCGCCGGTGGCGGTGACGGTGGCGATCGCGTTGACCTCGCGGCCGCCCTCCGGCAGGTACGCGTTCTGGTAGACGTCGACCGTGAACTGCGGGACGGGCGACTTCGAGAAAATGGCCATGGACGCTGTTCCCCCCTCAGACTGTTCCCACGGCGGCCCCCACGGTGTGGGCGCACGGGTGACGTGCGGGCGTACGGCGGCCGGTCGCGGGCCGCTGTCGTCCGCGGGCCCCGGCGCGGGCGTGGCGTCGCGCCCGGACCGCTAGGCCGATCCTGCCCCTCGCGGCGCGGCGGGGAACGGCAGGACCGCCACTGTTACGTTGTCGTGGCCGCCGCCGTCGAGCGCGTGGCCGACCAGGACCTGGGCGCTGTGCAGCGGCCGCTCGGCGGCGTCGGCGGGCACGGCCGCGGCCATCTCCTCGGCCGCCTCCGCGTAGTTCCACAGGCCGTCGGTGCACACCACCACTACACCGGCCCGGTCCGGCTTGAAGGAAGCGGTGTGCGGCTCCAGTTCGTAGGCGTCGGCGCCGAGCCAGCCGGTGATGGCGTGGGCGCGCTCGTCGGCGTAGGCCTCGGCCTCGCTCATCAGGCCCGCGGCGACCATCTGGGCGGCCCAGGAGTCGTCCTCGGTGAGGCGGACGGCGGGCCCGGTGCGGTCCACGGGCACCCAGTAGACGCGGCTGTCGCCGACCCAGCCGACGACGAGCAGACCGCCGGTGACGACGGCGCCGACGAGGGTGCAGGCGGGCGCGTTCTGGTGCGGGTGGTGCTCGCGGGCCGGGACGGGCTCGTCGGCGAGGGCGTTGACGGCCTCGCCGGCGGCGAGGATCGCGTCGTGCATGGCCTGCTGCGGGTGGGTGCCGCGGGCCAGGGCCGCCTGCAGGGAAGCGCTGGCGGCGCGGGAGGCGGCCAGGGACGCCTCGTCCGGGCGGGTCGCGGAGGAGACGCCGTCGCAGACGATCGCGACGGCGGCGGGGGTGCCGTCGGCCAGGGCGGCCGAGGAGATGGCGAAGGCGTCCTCGTTGCGGTGGTGGCGCAGCCCGCGGTCGCTGACGGCGGCGACGGCGTCGAGCTCCTGCTCCATGTGGTCGCGCTCGCGCGGCTGGGCGTGCCCGCAGTTCTCGCAGTAGCCGTCCGCGGCGACGCTGCCCGCGCGGCAGGCGACGCAGACCTTGGCGGCCGCGGGGTCCGCCGCGGGGGCGGCGGCGCGGGGGTCGGGGGCGGGCAGGGGGTAGTCGTCGGACCCCGCCCCGGCGACGCCGTCCCACCCGTCCCGGCCATCCCGGGCCCCCAGGCCATCCCGTGCGCCCAGGCCGTCCCGGCCATCCCGGGCCTCCAGGCCGTCCCGGCCATCCCGTACGTCCCGGCCGTCGTCCACGTCCCGGCCGTCCAACCCCCGCCGTCCGTCCGGCCCTTGCTGTCCGGCCTGACCGGTCTGCCCGGCCTGCCCGAGTCGCCCGTCCCGCGGGCCCCGCCCGCCCTGTGCGTCCGGTACGTCCCGGCCGTGTCCCTGCCCCTGACCCTGACCCTGACCCTGACTATGACTCTGACTCTGGTGCTGCACGTGCTGCCCGTTCCGCTCGTCGGCGCTGTCCCGTACGCGTACGTCGCCCGCGTCCTGCGTCTCGACCGTGCCGAGGCCGCTGTCCGGCTCCGGTGCGGCCCCGGGCGCGGTGGGCCAGTCGGCCGGGGCCGCGGGGGGCGCGGCGGCGTCGCCGGGCCGGTCGTTGACGGCCAGGGTGGGGTGGTCCCGCGGTGGCCCGGGGACCGCCGAGAGGTCGTAGCCGCACGCGCCGCAGTACAAATCGCCCGATTCCAGGGGCCACTCGCAGCTCGGGCACGTCGACAGGGCCGCCGGTTGGTGCATCTCCGACATCCTCACACCCACGTCCGGGGGCGGAAACGGTTGGCCCGCTCCACCAGTTCGATCCTTTCCTCGCCACCCTGGGCGAGCCGGGCGAGCGTCCGGTACGCGCGCTCCAGACCGAACCGGAGGCCGCGTTCGTCCAGATCGCTGCCGAGCAGTACGGTCCGCGTGTGCCCGTCGCCCGGGGCCGTCGGCGGGGCGGGGGCGCGACCAGAGTGCCTACCGGAGAGTACCCAGTCGAGCGCCGTGCCGAGGACCTCGGTGGACAGGCGTTCGCGCCGCACCGCGTCGAGGCCGAACCCGGCGAGCGCCTCGACCTGCCGGGCGGCGGCCCGCAGGTCGTCGAGGAACGCCGCGCCCGGGTCCCCCGCCGTGTCGAAGTTCATACGCCGGCGCAGCCGCGCCCGCACCGCCGCGACCCGGGCCGCCGTGTAGTGGATCGACGACTCCGGTACGGACTCCAGGGTGCGGACCGCGCCCGGCCGGTCGCCGGTGGCGAGCTGCACCCGGGCCAGGCCGAAGGCGGCGCTGACGTAGCTCGGGTCGGTCGTCCACACCAGGCGGTAGTACTCGGCGGCGTTGTCGAGCTGGCCGAGTATCTCGGCGCACAGGCCGAGCGCCAGCTTCGGCGCGGGCTCGCCGGGGAAGGCGTCGTAGATCGCGTCGAAGGACAGCGCGGCGTGCTCGTGATCGCCGGTGGCGAGCGCGGCGACGCCGCGGTACCAGACGACCCGCCAGTCGTCGGGGTGCTCCTTCTCCAGCTCGTCCAGGGCGTGGGCGGCCGCGACGTGCTCGTTCAGGGTGAGGCGGGCGCGCAGTTCGCGCAGGCGCAGCTCGGGGGAGCGGGCCGGGGCCGCCTGGAGGGCGGCGATCAGCTCGCCGCCGCCCGCGGTGTCGACGAGGCCGGCCAGGAAGCCCGCGTTCGGGTCACCGGGGTCCACGCGCGGCACGGGCAGGGCCAGGGCCGCCGCCGGGGCGTCCAGGGGGCGGACCGGGACCGGCACCGGGGTCGAAGCCTGGGTCTGGGTCCGGGGCTGGGCCTGGGCGGGGACGGTGCGCGGGGCCGGGACGGCGGCGGTGCGCGGGGCCGGGACGGTGCCCCCGGCGGGCGCGCCGAGGAGGGAGACCTCGCCCTCCAGCTCCTCGAACAGCTCCGTGTCCGTCACCTTCAGCTCCGGGCCGAACAGGGTCGACAGGGCCGGGCGCGGGCGGCCGCTCTGCAGGGCGACGACCTCACGCAGAACGCCCGTGAGCTGTTCGGACATCTCCTGCGCGGAGCCGAAGCGGCGGGCCGGGTCGGGGTCGGTGGCCCGGACGAGCAGCCGGTAGAAGGACTCGTACCGCTGGAAGACCTCGATGTGCTCGGGGTCGGGCAGGGAGTCCACGAAGACGTTGGTGTAGCCCTGGAAGTCGAACGTGAGGACCGCGAGCGTACGCGCCACCGTGTACAGGTCGGAGGCGACGGACGGGCCGAGTTCGGCGACCTCCGGGGCCTGGTAGCCCACGGTGCCGTAGATCGCGGACTCCTCGTCGTCCATGCGGCGCACCGCGCCCATGTCGATGAGCTTGAGCTGGTCCTCGGTCTGGATGGCGTTGTCGACCTTGAAGTCGCAGTAGAGCAGGTTCCTGCTGTGCAGGTGGCCCAGCGCCTCCAGGGCCTCGATGCCGTAGGCGCACGCCTGCTCCACCGGCAGCGGGTCGCGCTTGCCGGAGGCGGTGCGGCGGCTGTTGGCGATCTCCTTGAGGGACTTGCCGCCCACGTACTCCATGACGATGTAGCCGTCCATGGAGCCGGTGCGCTGGTCCAGGTGCTCGACGAAGTTGTAGATGCGCACGATGTTCGCGTGCTCGATCTCGGCGAGGAAGCGGCGCTCGGCGATCGCGGCGGCCATGGCGTCCTGGTCGCCGGTGTCGAGCAGGCCCTTGAGGACCACCCACCGGTCGGAGACCGCGCGGTCCACGGCGAGGTACACCCAGCCGAGGCCGCCGTGCGCGAGGCAGCCCACGACCTCGTACTGGCCGTGCACGATGTCGCCCGGGTTCAGCTTCGGCACGAAGGAGTAGGGGTGGCCGCACTTGGTGCAGAACCCCTCCGTGCGCCCGGGCCGGTCGCCGCGCGGCCGGCCCACCGGGGCGCCGCAGTCGGAGCGCGAGCAGAACCGCTTCCGCTCGGGCACCTCGGGGTTGTGCTGCACCGCGCCGCGCGGGTCCGGGCGCGGCACCCCCGGCACCGCGACCAGGCCCAGGCCGAGCCGGGAGCGGGCCGAGGCGCCGGTGGACGAGCCCGAGCTGCGCACCGACACCGACCGCGAGGAGGCCCGGCCCGACAGGGAGCGGGAGAGGCGGCCGGAGACCGAGCGGCGCGAGGACTGGGAGCGCGAGGAGCGCGCGCTGCCGCGCGTGGAGCGGGACGCGGCGGACGACCGGCTCGAACCGCCGGGAGCGCCCGCGCCCCCGTCGGCGTCCGCGTCCGCGCCGGGGAGCCCGGCGCCGGGCGGGACCGGCACGCCGTGCGGCGGCAGGACCGGGGCGAGGCCGCAGGTGTCGCAGTACAGCTCGCCGCCGCCCACGTCCTCGTACGCGCCCGCGCAGCCGGGCCGCTGGCAGGGCCGCCGGCCGCCGGCGGGGCCGCCGTTCCGCTCGCTCATGCGTCCTCCCTCCGGTCGACGGGCCCGCCCGGCCGCGGGATCCTCGGCGCCAGTGCCTCGGCCGCCGCCTGCTGGAAGCGGAGCACCGCCTGCTCGGCGACGCGCAGGTCGCAGGGCGCGCTCCACAGCATCCGGCGGGCGGCGTCGTACCGCTCGATGAGCAGCGGGTCCTCGGCGAGGCCGTGCCGGGCGACCTTCGCCTTGTACGCGTCCAGGCGCCCGCGCAGCTCCGCGCGGACCGCGAGCGGCGCGGTCACGGCCGTCAGCGACTCGCGGGCGCGCTCAAGTTCGTCCTCGGCCTTGCGCTCCAGGGACTCCAGGAGCGGCGACAGGCGGTGCCACTGGGCGTTGCGGCGGTACTCCGCGGCCAGGGCGAGCTGCTCCTGGAGGGCCGTCGGCGGCCCGGAGACCGCGGGCACCTCGGAGGCGGCGATCTTCGCGAGCACCTCGCCGCGCGCGGAGCGGGCCTCGGCGAGGGTGCGGTCCGCCCGCGAAAGCAGGTCGCGCAGCTTGCCGAGCCGGGCCTCGGCGTCCTGGCGGACGGTCAGGACGGCGTCGATCTCGCGGCGCACGTCCTCCAGGGCGCGGGCGGCGTGGTCGTAGCGGTCGGTGTGGGGGCGGCCGCCGCCGGGGGCCGAACTGCCCGGCGCGGGCTGCCAGAACGCCAGCGGGTCGGAGATGACCTGCTCGCGCAGCAGGGTCAGCTCCCCGGTGATGCGCTCCAGGTCGTCGCCGGAGGGGTGTTCGCCGGGGCGCACGCCCACGGAGTGCGCGAGCTGCCGGGTGCGCTGGAGCTCGGCGGCGAGCAGGTCGATGCGGGCGGGCAGTGCCGACCACACCGCGTCGGCGGCGACGACCGTGTCCAGGGAGCGCGCGTACAGGTCGTTCATGCGCGCGACCAGCTCTTCGAGGGTGAAGCGCTCGGTGAGCTTGGCGGGGCCCGTGGCCGACGGGTCGGCGCCGGACGTGGAGCTGCCCGCGACGGTGACGCTCTGCCCGCGCAGCAGCAGCGTCAGCTCCGCCAGGTCGTCGCGGTTGGGCCAGCGCCGGCGCTCGCGCACCTCGCGGGCGGCGCGCAGGGCGCCCGCGTACGCGTCGAAGTACGTCCACAGGAGCGTGATCCGGCGCTCGGTGGCCTGCCAGCGCTCCTGGGTGGTGCCGGTGAGCCGGGCGCCCTCCAGCAGGCGGCGTCCGGCGTGGTCCTGGAGGGCGAGGAGCGACGTCTCGATCGCCTCGTGTTCGGCGTCGAGGCGGGCAAGGGCACGGTCCACCTCGTCCCGGTCCAGCACAGGCCCGGGGGGTCCCGCGACGCTCATCGATCACCTCTCCGCTCTGCGCTGCCGCGCGTGCCGGGACCGGCGCGGGTGGGCGTCGGGCTCCGGCGGGTTCCGTAACTCTTCAGTCGTATCAGGTCGGTCACCGGCTGGGAGAGGACCCGTGGTGCTGCCCTCCTCCGCGGCGGCCGGCCGGGTCGGTCCGGTTCGTCAGTCCTTGTACTTCGGCTTCGGCGGGCGCGCGTCGCCGCCCAGGCCGGCGGCGAGCCACCGGTCGTAGGACTGCTTCCAGCCGTCCTCGCGGTAGTCCTCCAGGACGTCGTTCACGCGCCGCACGAGGTCGTCGGCGCCCTTCATCATCGCCACGCCGTAGTACTCCCTCGTGAACGGCTTGCCCTTCAGCTCGACCGTCGGGTCCTGTGCCGCCTGGCCCGCGGCGAGCGCGCCGTCGGTGAGCACCGCGTCCACCTCGCCGAGCTGGAGCCGGACCAGACAGTCGAGTTGGTTCGGCACCGTGGTCCTGATATCGGCACCGAAGTCCTCCTTCTCAAGGGCCTCCAGCGCGATCGAGCCCTCCGCCGAGCACACCCGCTTGCCGCGGAGGGACGTGTCGTAGCCGGTGATGTCCGAGGATCTGGGGGCGAGGATCTGCTGGCCGGTCTCGAAGTAGGCGGTGGAGAAGGCGACCTGGTCGACGCGCTCGCAGTTGATCGTCATCGTGCGGACGACCATGTCGACCTGGCCGTTCTGGATGGCCGAGATGCGCTGGCTGGTGGGGATCGCCCGGAACACCACGGCGTTCCGGTCGCCGAGCAGGCGTTCGGCGATCTCGCGCGCGAGGTCGATGTCGAAGCCTTCGAGCCGGCCGCGCTCCTTGTTGGGGTCGCGGTACCCCCAGCGGTAGCTGTTCTGGTCCACGCCGACGACGAGCTTTCTGACCTTCCGCTTCTTGATGGCTTCGAGGACGGGGCCGTCCTCGGGGGAGGGCCGCAGGCTCGCCTCGGGCGTCCTGCACTCCTTCTCGACGCGCGTGGGCGCGGCCTGCGCCATCCGCCGCACGTCCTGCGAGCCGCCCGCGGCCGCCGTGCCGCCGCCGTCGCTCAGCCGGGGCAGGACCAGCACGAGGGCGGTGGCGAGCAGACAGGCGAGCGCCATGGTGGCCACGCCTCCCCAGCCGCGCAGCCGCGCCACGCCCCCGCGCGGGGGCGCCCCGGCGCCGTCCTCCCGTGCCCGTGCCCGTGCCTCGCGTCGTGCACGCATCGTCCCCATGCCTCCCTTCACCGCGTCACCTGCGTCACCCGTGCCCTGCGCACCATGTGCGCCATGCGCGCCTTGCGCGACATGTACGTCATCCGAGCCGGCCGCGTCACCCGCGGCACCCGTACCACCTGCGACTTCCACGTCACCCATGTCGCCCGTATCACCCGCGACATCCGTGTCGCCCGCGTCACCCGTGTCACCCGCGCCCCGGTCACCGGTACTCCGAGAGCCTGCGGCCGATGCCGAGGACGGCGGCGACCGCGCCGAGCACCGCGAGGATCGCGGCGCCCACGGGCAGGCCCGCCATCGCGCCCTTGCCGTCCTCGGCGGCCCGCTGGAACTCCCGCTGCTCGTGCGCGAGCGCGGCGTCTAGGGCCGCGTCCACGGTGTCGAAGGACTCGCCGGTCGACGTGGTGTTCTTGGCCGTGGGGGAGCCGATGACCTTGTCGAGCGCGCCCTCGTAGTCCCCGGCGTCGTCGCTCGCCCGGGCCGACTTGTGCCGCGCCTTCCACTCGGTCACGCTGTCCGCCGCCGTCTGGACCGGGTCCCGGCCCTTGTCGTCGTCGGCGAGGCGCGAGGCCCGGGACAGCAGCCCGGAGTCCCCGGCCAGCTTCCGCATCTGGTCCTGGTAGGCCATGTCGAACTTGTCCCCGACCCCGCGGTCCGTGGTGACCGTCTCGGCGCCCCGGCTGACCAGGGTCAGGTTCTCGTTGCCCCGGGCCTTGAGGGAGTTGACGCGGGCGTCGTTGAGGACGTGCAGGGACCGTACGCCGTCGTCGTACGACTGGCCGAGCCCGGCGCGGGCGACGGTGTGGCCCACGAGCAGCCACAGCAGGGCGACGGCGGTGGCCGTGGTGGCGGCGACCAGGCCCGGGTTGAACACCCGGTTCGTACGGCGGTAGTTGCGCCGCTGGGCCCACGCCAGGGCGGCAAGGGCGAGCACGCCGAGGGCGATCGCGGCCCACGGGTAGGGTTCGGCGTCGTCGTAGTCGTCGTCCAGGCGCTCGTTCTCGGCCTGGTAGAGCTTCTCCGCGGCCGGGAGCATGCGGGTCTGCATGGTGTCGTTCGCGTACCGCAGGTAGGCGCCGCCGAGCGGCAGGCCCTGGCGGTTGTTGGCGCGGGCCCGCTCGATCAGGGACGTGTACTGGGGCAGCAGCTTGTTCAGCTCGCTGATCGCGGCGGCCGAGGAGCCGGTGCCGCCCGAGCCCGCGTTGGAGGCGGCCGTGGCCAGCTTCTCGCTGGCCCGCTCGATGTCGGCGCGGTAGCGCTCGCGGACCTTCGGGGGCTCCTGGCCGCCGCCCAGGAAGCCGGTGGACGCCGCGGTGTTGGCGTCCGCGAGCGAGCGGTAGATCGCGGCGGCGTCCGCGCTCAGGGGCTGGCTGCGGTGCAGGACGCGGTCCGCGGCGTCGGCGCGGGACGTCGTCTCCCAGGTGGTGACCGTGCCGAACGCGAGGACCAGGGCGGCCAGGACCGCGCCGATGACGCGGAGCCTGCCGGGCTCGGTGGTGGCCGCCCTGCGCAGCTGGTCGACGCCTTCGGACCAGGCGCTCTGCCGGGCGGGCGCCTTGGGCGGTGCCTCTGGTGCTGCGGGCGGGTGTGTCACCTCGGCCTCGACCTCCCCCTCGGTCAGCGGACGTGGCGCCGTCTCCCGGCCCTGGGCCCGGGGCGGGGAAGCGGTGCTCGGCCGCAAGTATCGCCGCCGGGGCGGGGTTCCGCACGGGGCTTGACCCGATCTTGCGCGGATGGTGGACGGGCCGGGCATAGGGGAACACGCGTCGGAACAGTGTTCGGTTCCCTGCGGGAGCCCCCATGCCCGCCCCTTTCCCGAAACCAGGGGGCTCCGCCCCCTGGACCCCCTTTTTCGGCGCTCCGCGCCTCGTCCTCAAACGCCGGACGGGCTGAATTTCCCCGGCCCTGCCCGCCGTGCCGGGGCATCAAGGACCGACAACGGCGGTGCAAGCCGCTAGGTCGGGGCCGGGTGGGCCGCTGGGGTTGTACGGGTGGGCGGGTGGGAGAGATTCGCCGCGGAGCGGCGGTGACGGTCAGACGACGGCGGTGGTGCAAGCCGCTAGGCCGGGGCCGGGGCGGGGCGCCGGGGCTGTACGGGTGGGTGGGTGGGAAGAGCCCCGGTGGGAGGGTCAGGCCGGGGTGTAGTGGGTGCGGAGCCGGGCGTGTACCTGGGGCGGGGCCCCGAGGTGGTCGAGGCCCAGGAGGGCCGCGCCCAGGACCGGCCGCTCGCTCACCACGCGGGGCACCGCCTTGGGCGCCCGCTCCGCGAGCCGTACGCGGACCCCCGTGTCGAGCCGGGGATGGCGCGCCGCAAGGACACCCCCGCCGAGCAGCACGGGCGCGGCCTCCTCCAGGAGGCCGAGGCGTCCCAGCGCCACCACGGCCATGGTGACGACCTCCTCCGCCATGCGGTCCACCAGCTCCCGGGCGATCGCGTCGCCCCCCGCCGCGGTGGCGAACAGCACCGGCGTCAGCTCGTGCTGGCGCGAGGCCGCGATGCGGCCCAGGTGCAGCGCCTCGATGAGCGCGTACATGGAGTCGAGCCCGAAGTGCGCGGGCAGCGTCCGCATCAGGGCGGTGGGCCCCCCGCGCCCGTCCTCGGCGCGGGCGGCGTGCCACAGCGCCTCCTGGGCGAGCCCGCCGCCCCCGCCCCAGTCCCCGGAGATCTTGCCGATGGCGGGGAAGCGCGCGGTGCGGCCGTCGGGCAGCATGCCCGCGCAGTTGACCCCGGCGCCGCACACCACGGCGACGCCGCGCGGCTCCGCGTCCTCCAGGAGGCCGGCCCGCAGCACGGCGAAGGTGTCGTTGCGCACGGCCACGCCCGCGCCCCACCCCCGGCGGCGCAGGGCGGCGGCCAACTGCTCCTCCTCGACGGGCAGGTCGGCGTTGGCCAGGCAGGCGGAGACGTGGTCGACGGACGGCGTCCCGGCCTCGGCCAGCGCCCGGTCGACCGCCTCGGCGAGGACGTCGACCGCCGGCTCCACGCCCACCCGCGGCGGCTGGAACCCGCCGCCGCGGGCCGCGCCGACGACCGTGCCGTCGGCCGCGACCACCGCGACGTCGGTCTTGCTGTTGCCCGCGTCGATGGCGAGCACGGTGCCCCGTGCGGTCCTCAGGCCCACGCGAGGTGCTCCCGGTTGTGGGCGAGCAGCTTGTCCGTGAGCTGGTCGGCGTAGGCGTACTGGCCGATCAGCGGGTGCGCGAGCAGGGCCCGGAAGACGCGCTCGCGCCCCCCGTGCAGCGCGGCGGCCAGCGCCAGGTCCTCGTACGCCGTGACGCTCGCGATCAGCCCGGCGAAGAGCGGGTCGAGGGCGGGCACGGCCAGCGGGGCGGCGCCGTCCCGGCCCACCGCCGCCTGCACCTCGATCACCGCGTCGTCGGGGAGGAAGGGCAGCGTGCCGTTGTTGTACGTGTTGACCACCTGGTACGGGCTGCCGCCACCGCCGAGCAGCGACGCGGCGAGGTCCACGGCGGCCTCGCTGTAGAAGGCCCCGCCCCGCTTGGCCAGCAGCTCCGGCTTCTCGTCCAGGGACGGGTCGCCGTACATCTCGAGCAGCCGTTTCTCCATGGCGGCGACCTCGGCGGCGCGGGACGGCTTCGTGGCGAGCTCCCGGACGACCTCGTCGTGCTGGTAGTAGTAGCGCAGGTAGTAGGAGGGGACGACGCCGAGGCGGTCCACGAGGGAGCGCGGCATGCGCAGGTCGTCCGCGACGGCGTCGCCGTGGTCGGCGAGCAGCTTCGGCAGGACGTTCTCGCCGTCGGGCCCGCCGAGGCGCACGCCCAGCTCCCAGGTGAGGTGGTTGAGGCCCACGTGGTCCAGGTGCACCTGGGCCGGGTCGGCGTCCAGGTGGGCGGCGAACTTCCGCTGGAAGCCGATGGCGACGTTGCACAGGCCGACGGCCTTGTGCCCGGCGTGGAGCAGGGCGCGGGTGACGATGCCGACGGGGTTGGTGAAGTCGATGATCCAGGCGTCCGGGTTGGCGCGGCGGACGCGTTCGGCGATGTCCAGGACGACCGGGACCGTGCGCAGCGCCTTCGCCAGGCCGCCCGCCCCCGTCGTCTCCTGGCCGACGCAGCCGCACTCCAGCGGCCACGTCTCGTCCTGCTGCCGGGCCGCCTGCCCGCCGACGCGGAGCTGGAGCAGCACCGCGTCGGCGCCGGCGACGCCCGCGTCCACGTCACCGGTGGTGACGATCCGGCCGGGGTGGCCCTGCTTGGCGAAGATGCGGCGGGCGAGGCCGCCGACCAGCTCCAGGCGGTCGGCCGCCGGGTCGACGAGGACCAGCTCCTCGATGGGCAGCGTGTCCCTCAACCGGGCGAAACCGTCGATGAGTTCGGGTGTGTAGGTCGAGCCTCCGCCGACCACTGCGAGCTTCACTGCTGAATCAGCCCTTTACTCCGGTGAGGGTGACGCCTTCGACGAAGGCCTTCTGTGCGAAGAAGAAGATGACGATGACCGGAGCCATGACCAGCAGCGTCGCCGCCATGGTCACGTTCCAGTTCACCATGTGGGCGCTCTTGAAGGACTCCAGGCCGTAGGAGAGGGTCCAGGAGCCCGGGTCCTGCGCCGCGTAGATCTGCGGTCCGAAGTAGTCGTTCCAGCAGTAGAAGAACTGGAACAGCGCGATCGCCGCGATGCCGGGCTTGGCCATCGGTACGACGATCTTCAGCAGGGTCCGCAGCTCGCCGCAGCCGTCGACGCGCGCCGACTCCAGGTACTCCTGGGGGATGGTGAGGAGGAACTGCCGCAGCAGGAAGATCGAGTACGCGTCGCCGAACGCCATCGGGATGATCAGCGGCCACAGGGTGCCCGACAGGTGGAACTGCTGCGCCCACACCAGGTACATCGGGATCACGATGACCTGCGGCGGCAGCATCATCGTGGAGATGACGAGGAGCATCGCGGTGCGCCGGCCGCGGAAGCGGAACTTGGCGAGCGCGTACGCGACGGGGATCGCCGAGCACACGGTGAACAGCGTGCCGAGCCCCGCGTACAGCAGCGAGTTGCGCCACCAGGTGAGGAACCCGTCGGTCTCGAAGACGGTCCTGTAGTTCTCCCAGTGCCAGGAGCTGGGCCACAGGTCGCCGCTCATGGCCTGCGCGTCGCTCATCACGGACGTCAGGAAGACGAACACGAACGGCAGGACGAACAGCAGGGCCACGGCGATCGCGACGCTGTGCACCGCGATCCAGTGCAGGACGCGCTTGCGGCGGGCGCGGGCGGCGGCGGGACCGCGCTCCTTGACGGGGGCGGCGGCCGGCGTGGACGCGGGCGCGCCGAGGGTCGTGGATGTCATCGTCGATCAGTCCTCCGCCGCGAGCAGGCCCGAGCGCTTGCGCATGAGCAGCAGGGTCGCGGCCATGGCGATGGCGAAGAGCACGAGCGAGAGCACGCACGCCGCACCGGTGTTGAAGTTCTGGAAGCCCATCGAGTAGACGAGCTGGGGGACCGTGAGGGTCGAGTGGTCGGGGTAGCCGGGCTGGATCACCGAGCCGGGCCCGATGGAGACCCCGGAGGCGACCTTTCCGGCGACCAGCGCCTGCGTGTAGTACTGCATGGTCTGGACGACGCCGGTGACCACGGCGAACATCACGATCGGCGTGATCGACGGCCAGGTGACGTAGCGGAACTTCGCCCAGGCGCCCGCGCCGTCCAGGTCGGCGGCCTCGTACTGCTCCTTGGGGACGTCGAGCAGCGCCGCCATGAAGATCACCATCAGGTCGCCGATGCCCCACAGGGCGAGCATCACGAGCGACGGCTTGGCCCAGTCGGGGTCGTTGAACCAGGCGGGCGCGTCGATGCCGACCCTGCCGAGGATCTCGTTGACGGGTCCGGTGCCCGGGTTGAGCAGGAACACGAAGGCGACCGTGGCCGCCACCGGCGGGGCGAGGTAGGGGAGGTAGAAGGCGGTGCGGAACAACCCGACGCCGCTCTTGAGCTTCGTCACGAGCAGCCCGAGCGAGAGCCCGAAGACCACGCGCACCGCCACCATCACGACGACCAGCCACAGGGTGTTCCACAGGGCCGGGCCGAACAGCGGCATCTGCTCGAACACGTACCGCCAGTTCTTGAGCCCGACGAAGGTGGGCTCCTTGATCTGGTTGTAGTGCATGAACGAGAAGTAGACGGTGGCGATCAGCGGGTACGCGAAGAAGACGCTGAAGCCGATCAGCCAGGGGGAGAGGAAGCCCAGCACGCGCAGTCTGCGGCGCGCGGGCCTGGAGAGGGTCAGGGCCATGGCGGGGCGCTCCTCAGTTCTCGGCCTGGAGGTTGTCGGCGTCGATCTGTTCGTCGAGCTCGCGCAGGCCCTTGCGCAGGTCCTTCTCGTGCCCGGCCTCGACGGAGTAGGAGAAGTCCTGGAGCGAGACGATGTACGCGCCGCCGTTGGTGGAGGGCGGCATCGCCCGGCTGTGCTTGTTCTCCAGGATGCGGAAGAACGTGCGGAAGCGCGGGTCGGCGTCCAGGCGGGGCGACTTGAGGGCCGCGTAGGTGGACGGGACGTTGTGGATGGCGTTGGCGAAGGCGACGACCTGGTCGGTGTCGGCGGTCAGGAACCGGACCAGCTCCCAGGCCGCGTTCTGGTGCCTGCTGCTGTGCGCGATGCCCGCGACCGTGCCGGTGACGAAGCCCCGGCCGTAGGTGTCCGCCTGGTCGTCCGGCACCGGCAGCGGCGCCACGCCCCAGTCGAACCTCGCCTTGGCGTCCTTCAGCATCAGGCCGCGCCACTCGCCGTCCAGGTGCATGGCGAGCTTCCCGGTGAGGAAGGCGTTCTGGCTGGACATCTCGTCGCCGAAGGTGGCGCGGAACTTCTCCAGGTCCGCGTAGCCGCCCTGGGCGTCGATCAGCTCGTTGGTGGTCCTGAAGTAGTCGTACGTCTTGGGGTCGTCGGCGAGCCGCGACTTGCCGTCGGCGTCGAAGTAGCGGGGGCCCCACTGCGCGAACAGCCGGTCCGGACTGTTCTGGTACAGGCGGAAGTTGGGCATGAAGCCGACCCGCTTGTACGAGTCCTTGCCGCTGCGCACGGTGAGCTTCGCGGCGGCCTTCCTGAACTCCGACATGGTGCGCGGCGGGCGCGCGATGCCCGCCTCGTCGAAGGCGTCCTTGTTGTAGTACATGCCGAACGCGTCCGCGAGGAGCGGGAGCGCGCACTGGGTGCCTTCGTAACTCGTGTAGTCGAGCAGGGTCTTGGGGAACGTCTTCTTCTTGTCGAGCCCGGTCTTCCGCATGAACGGATCGAGGTCGACCCACATGCCGGAGTCGCAGTACTGGCCGACGTTGTTGGTGGTGAAGGAGATCACGACGTCGGGGCTCTCGCCGCCGCCGGCCCTGAGGGCCTGGTTGATGGTGGCGTCGGTGACGTTCTCGGTGGCCTGCACCGTGATGTTGGGGTGCAGCTTCTCGAACCGGTCGATGCTCTCATTGATCGCCTCGACCTCGCCGGGCGCGGACCAGCCGTGCCAGAACTTCAGCGTCACGGGCTTGGTCGGGTCGTCGTCGGCGCTGCCGGTGCTCGGGTTGGCGCAGCCGGACAGGAGCAGCCCGGCGGCGGCGAGCGCGACCGGCACGCGTGCGCGTATGCGCCATCGCGGCATGGCGGACTTCCTTTGCGGGAGGGGGCGGGGAGGGGGAGGGGGCGGAGGGGAGGAAGTGCGGAGGTGCGGCCCCCGTTGGTGCGGGGGGTGCGGAGGCGCAGGGATGCGGGGATGCGCAGGGGCGGGGGTGCGGGGTTTCGGCGGGGCTCAGGCCGTGTCGAAGACGGTGTCCCGGGCCTGGGTGAGGGCCGTGCGCAGGGCGCCGGTGAGGATGGGGTCGCCGTCCAGTTCGCTGATGCGCAGCAGCGGGCACGGCAGGGCCAGGCCGGTCAGCTCCCGCGTCACGCGCAGGCGCAGTTCCTCGCCGCCCGCCTGGGCCACCTGGCCGGACAGGACGACGAGCTCGGGGTCGACGACCGCCACGACCGCGGCGAGGGCGGTGGCGATGTGCTGGGCCAGCTCGTCGCGCACGGCGGCGTCGGCGAGGGCGTCGGGCAGCTCCTTGCCGCCCGCGCGCTCGCGGACCACCGAGCCGGAGACGAGGCTCTCGAACCCGCCCCGATACGAGCCGGGCGTGCCCTCGGGGCCGCGCAGCAGCGGGGCGCCCGGCACCGGCATGTAGCCGATCTCGCCCGCGCCGCCGGTCGCGCCGCGCAGCAGGGTGCCGCCGAGCACGATGGCGGCGCCCACGCCCTCGTCGAGCCAGGCGAGCACGAAGTCGTCGTGGTCCTGGGCGGCGCCCTCGTACTGCTCGGCGATGGCGGCGAGGTTGACGTCGTTCTCGATGGTGACCGGGGTGCCGAGGACCTCGGCCAGCTCGGCGCGCAGGGTGCGCGAGTGCCAGCCGGGCAGGTGCGGGGCGTAGCGCAGGCGCCCGTCGTGCGGGTCGATGGCGCCGGGGGTGCCGATGACGGTGGCGCGCAGGTCCTCGTGGCCGAGCCCGGCCTGCGCGAGGGCGCCGTCCACGGCCTCGACGACGAGCTGGGCGGTGCGGTGGCGCACGTCCTCGGCGACGGCGTCGGCCTCCACCCGGAAGCGGCCCACCTCGCGCCCGGTGATGTCGGCGACCAGGGCGGTGAGGCCGTTCGGGTCGGCGGAGAGCGCGGCGACGCTCCCGACGGCGGGGTCGATCTCGTACAGGACGGCGTTCGGGCCGGGGCGTCCGCTCTGGCGGCCGGTGGTGCGGACCAGGCCCGCGCTCTCCAGGCGGCTGAGCAGCTGCGAGGTGGTGGGCTTGGACAGGCCGGTGAGCTCGCCGATGCGGGTGCGGGTGAGCGGCCCGTGGGCGGCGAGCAGGTCGAGCGCGGCGCGGTCGTTCATGGCGCGGAGCACGCGAGGCGTGCCCGGCACGCCGGGCGACCCCGTGGAGGGGGTGGTTCCAGCCATCGCTGACGACACCTGCCTTTCGGCGGCCCGCCTCCCGCACGTCACTGTTAGGAAGGCTTCCTATTGGTTGCGAGGAACGTAAGCCGCCGTGAAGGAACCGTCAAGAGTGGGCGGCGCGGGGGCAACCAAGTCGTTATCTGCGGTGAGGCGCGCGGTGGTGCGCACAGGCGAAGGGGGCGCCCGGCAGATGCCGGGCGCCCCCTTGGGGCGTGCGTGGAGGGTGTCCGAAAACGCTCCTACTTCGACAGGTTCGGCGGCGGCGGGGGTATCGGGGACGCCGTCAGCGACTGCGGGGACGTCGCCGAGGCGAACGCGGAGGGTGCCGCCATGCCCGCCGTCGGGTCCGGGGCGGCCGCGTCCTCCTGCTGCGGCAGCGGGACGCCGCCCACGATGCGGATGCCCTCCGCGTCGAAGGCCCGCTTGATCCGCCAGCGCAGCTCCCGCTCCACGCCGAGCGACTTGCCCGGCATCGTCTTCGCCGCGACCCGCACCACCATCTGGTCGAGCAGCACGCTGTCCAGGCCGAGCACCTCGAGCGGGCCCCAGAGCTGCTCGTTCCAGGGCTCCTCCTTGGCGATGCGCTCGCCGACCTCGCCGAGCACCCGCTTGACCTTGTCCAGGTCCTCGTCCGAGCGCACCGTCACGTCGACCCCTGCCGTGGACCAGCCCTGGGAGAGGTTGCCGATGCGCTTGACCTCGCCGTTGCGCACGTACCAGATCTCGCCGTCGTCGCCGCGCAGCTTGGTGACGCGCAGGCCGACCTCGATGACCTCGCCGGAGGCCACGCCCGCGTCGATGGAGTCACCGACGCCGTACTGGTCCTCCAGGATCATGAACACGCCGGACAGGAAGTCGGTGACCAGGTTGCGCGCGCCGAAGCCGATCGCGACGCCGGCCACACCGGCGGAGGCGAGCAGCGGCGCAAGGTTGATCTCGAAGGCGCTCAGCACCATCAGCGCGGCCGTCCCCAGGATCAGGAACGACGCCACCGAGCGCAGCACCGACCCGATGGCCTGCGAGCGCTGCCTGCGCCGCTCCACGTTGACCAGGAGCCCGCCGAGCGGCGTGCCGTCCACGGCCTGCGCCGTGCGGTTCATCCGGTCGATGAACTTGGTGATGGTGCGCCGTACGACCGCTCTGAGCACCATCGCGATCACGACGATCAGCAGGATGCGCAGCCCGATGGCGAGCCACGTCGACCAGTTCTCCTCCACCCAGCTCGCGGCGTTCTCAGCGCTCTGGTGGGCGTCGTCGAGGGTGACGGGTTTCGGTGTCCTCGTCGGGTCCGGGTCCGTCCCGGCGGCCGAGAGCACGGACAGGAACACGGCGGATACCTCCAGGCATAGCGGTCTGCGCCGAAGACGCTCGGGCAGACCCACCACACTAACGGGGCATTGTGTGGGGATCGTTGTCATGTTCGAAGAGGGCCGGACGATCAACCGGTGACCAGCGGCTGCTCCCCCCTGGGGAGAGGTGCCACCCCTGGGGTGTGGTCGAAAACACGTCAAGGCCGTTACGGGGACATGGTGGCGCTTCGACCAGGCATGAGGGGAAACTGGACCGCAGATCGTCCCGGCGCGAGCCACGCGCCGCCGGCGTACAAGGAGGCATCCGTGCCGCATGTCCTGGTCCTCAACGCGTCGTACGAGCCCCTCGGCGTCGTACCGCTCCGCCGCGCGCTCGTCCTCGTCCTGGAGAACAAGGCACTCTGCCTCGAGGAGTCCGGCGCCTTCCTGCACAGCGCGACCCGCACCGTCCCCGCTCCCAGCGTGGTCCGGCTCAAGCGGTTCGTGAGGGTTCCCTACCGGGGGCCCGTTCCACTGACCCGCCGTGCGCTGTTCGCCCGTGACGGCGGCCGGTGCATGTACTGCGGTGGCGTCGCAACCAGCGTCGACCACGTCATTCCCCGCAGCCGCGGGGGCCGGCACGCCTGGGACAACGTGGTGGCGTCCTGCCGCCGCTGCAACCACGTGAAGGCCGACCGGCACCTGATGGAGCTCGGCTGGCGCCTGCGCCACAAGCCCGCCCCGCCCACCGGGCTCGCCTGGCGCATCATCGGCACCGGGCACCGGGATCCGCGCTGGCTGCCGTACCTGCAGCCGTTCGGCGCGGACGACGCGATGGCCCGGATCGACGGCATCTCCGCCTAGGGGGCCGGTCCGGGCCTTTGTCGTACGGCGTGCCGTCCCGCGGCGCGCCGTACCGCCGGGCCGGTGCGGCGGCCCCGCTCCGCCGTCCCTCCTCTCCTCCCGTCCGGGCCCCGGCCGCCCGTCAGCCCGCCGTCCCCTGGCCGGCCACCACGGCGTAGGCCTCCACGGACCACAGCGAGTAGCCGAACCGGGTCGCCCGCCGGTCGCCCTGGACCCGGACGAAGCGGGTGCCCGGGGCGTCCATGCGCACCGACTCGCGCCCGCCGCGCCCGTGGCGGACGGTGGCGGCCGTGCGCCAGGTCCGGCCGTCGGCCGAGGTCTGGATCCGGTAGGCGGCGGCGTACGCCTCCTGCCAGCGCAGCACCACCTGCCCCAGGCGCACCGGCTCGGCCAGGTCGAGCTGCCACCAGGCGCCGTCCCGCGCGGGTGAGGACCAGCGGGTCGCCGCGTCGCCGTCGACGGCGGCCGACGCGGGGAAGTCCTCGGTCTCGTCGCCCGACGAGGACGCCACCCTGCCGCGCGCCAGGTCCGGGCCGCCCGTGCGCGGCCAGGCCCGCACCGTCACCGTCCGCTCCTCGCCCGCCAAGGACACCGGGACCTCGTACGTGCCCGCGCGCGTGCCCTCCGGGACGGTGAGGTCGAGCGGCACCGTCACCTCCGTGCCGCGCGGCAGCACCGCCACCTCCGGGACCCGCGCCTCGACGCCCCGGGGCGGCCGCGCGCCGAGCCCGCCGCGCACGTCGCCGGGGCGCCGGGAGAGCAGCTTCGCCGTCACCCGCTGCGGGCCGCCGCCGATCTCCGCGTCCACCTCGGCCCGGGCCAGGGCGAGCCGTGCGGCGGGCGCGTCGGCGAACCAGGGCGCGAGGTGCCGGACCGTTCCACCGGACGCGCCGACCCGCAGCGCGTCGACGCGGGGGGCGCCCCGCGGGCCGGGCCGTGCCTCCGTGAAGCCCGACGGGGACAGCGCGGCCAGGCGGCGCCAGCCCTCACCGGGCACGTGCGCCTCCACCGCGCCGCGCGTGCCCGGGTCGGTGAGGACCGTCACGGCGGCCAGCGGCCGGGCCCGCCCCCAGCGGGTGTCCGCGCCCTCGGCGGCGTGCTCGCCGTCCAGGCCCGCCCACGTCCCGTACGCCCGCTCGGCGCGCGCGAGGAAGGGGTCGAGCACGCCCTGGCCGACCGTCACGCCGCCCCCGCGCAGCGCGGCGCGGACGGCGCGCAGCGACCGTGCCGCGCGCCACGCGGCGGCGCCGTCGCCGCGGGCCGCCGCGCCCAGCATGTCGACGGCCGCCTCGCCCGCCTCGCCGTGGCGCGCCAACTGGGCGATCCAGGGGGCGAGTTCGCGCGCGACGTCCGTCCCCGCGAGGTGCGCGGGCGCCGTACGCAGCACGCCGAACGCCGAGCGCAGCTCCCGCGCCGCGGCCTCGGCCCGGGCGGGGTCGCCCGCCGCCCGGGCCGCCCAGAAGGCCCTCAGCAGGGGCCGCAGGTACGCCGACTCCTGTGCGCCGAGCACGGACGAGGCGCTGTTCCCGGCGAGCGCCCGCAGCGCGCGGCGGGCCCGCGCGTCGCCGCCCGCCAGGTCGTCGATCGCCGCGGACCAGGACTCCTGCGGGCGGTAGCCCCGGGGGTTCCAGGCGTAGTCGGCGGCCGTGAACAGCGCGACGCGGGACGCGGCCGGCTGCTCCATCGCGGTACCGAGCAGCGCCGCCGAGCCCTGCGCGACAGCGGGCTCGCGGCCGGTGTAAGGGCCGAGGAAGACGCGGTCCCGCGCGAAGTCGTTCACCGGGTAGTTGTCCATCGTGACGAGCGGATGCGCGCCGAACGCCTCGCGCGCGCCCGCCAGTTCGCGCCCGGTGATGGTGCGCGGCACCACGCCGACGCCCGTCCACGCCACTTGCACCCCGGGATCGAGGCGGCGGGCCAGCGCCGCGCGGTACGCGGTCGCGCCGTCCTGGAAGTACTCCGTCGGCATCAGGGACAGCGGCGGCGCCCCGGGGTGCCGGTCGGCCAGGTGCCGGGACACGGCGTTCGCGACCCGGGCCTGCGCCCGCGCCGCCGCGCCGGGGCCCGAGCCGAAGGTGTCCGCGTCCGCGCCGCAGTGCCACTCGCTGTAGCTCACGTCCTGGAACTGGAGCTGGAACGCCCGGAAGCCCAGCGCCCACATGGCCTCGACCTTGCGGACGAGGTCCCGCACGTCCCGCTCGGAGGACAGGCACATGCCCTGGCCGGGGGCCACCGCCCAGGCGAGCGTCACGTGGTTGCGCGCGGCGCGCTCGGCGAGCGCCCGGAACTCCGCGCGCTGCGCCGCCGGGTACGGCTCGCGCCACCGGGCCTGGCGGTACAGGTCGTCCCCGGGGGCGTACAGGTAGCGGTTCTGCTTGGTGCGGCCCAGGAAGTCGAGCTGGGCCAGGCGCTCCTCGCGGGTCCACGGGGTGCCGTAGAAGCCCTCCGTCAGGCCGCGCACCGGGGCCGCGGGCCAGTCCCGGACGCGGACGCCGGGGATCAGCCGGGTCGCGGGGTCGGCCAGTTGCCGCAGCGTCTGCGCCGCGTGGAAGAGGCCGTCGGGCCCGACGCCGTCCAGGGCCACCGTGTCGCGGCCCGCGGCCTTGCCCACCGCCAGGCGGTAGCCGCCCGACGGCAGATCGGCGCGCGGTGGCGCGCCGAGCGCGCGGAGGGCGTCGTCCGCGCCGGGGCCCCCGGCGCGGACGAGCAGGTGCGCGCCGGGGGGCGGGGGCGCGTGCGGGCGGACCTCGGTGATCCGCCGCGCTCCCGCCCGGCGCAGCAGCTCCCGCAGCGCCTCGACGGTGTGCGGGTCGGCGCCGTCCGCCTCCAGCACCACCGCGTCGCCCACGGTGACCGGGCCCGCGGCGGAGCGCTCCAGGCTGTGCGGGCGCGGCCACACCTGGGGCGTCGCGGCGCCGCTGCGCTGGTCGTCCGGGGTGCCGGCCAGGGGGCCGTCCGGGGTGGGTGGGGTGGCGTGGGCGGGTTCCGTGGCGCCCGGGGTGAGGGTGCCCGCGAGGAGGGCCGCCGCGAGGGCGGCCGCGCTCCTTCCCCGGCGCAGAGGCATGGCGCCCCCTTCGTTACTGTCGTCGCACGCGCGGTTACGTAGCGCTCCGAGCCCACCATTGGGGCGGGGGAGGTGTCAACGCCACGGGGCGGGCCCTGCCGGGGGCTCCCCAGTCCCGCCCCTTCCCGTAACCAGGGGGCTCCGCCCCCTGGACCCCCGAAATCGCGCTGCGCGCTCGTCCTCAAACGCCGGACGGGCTGAAAGATCTCAAGCGCGGCCACGGCGGAGACGTTCAGCGCGGCCACGGCTGAAGATCTCAGCCGCGCTCGGCGGAAAGTTCCAGCCCGTCCGGCGTTTGAGGACGAGGCCGAAGGCCGATCAAGCGGGGTGCCAGGGGCGGCAGCCCATGGTTTCGGGAAAGGGGCGGGACTGGGGCGCCCCCCGCGAGGCCCCCGGGCTGTGACCAGCGCCACGTTCGCCTACCGTTTACGGGTGCGGCCCCGCGCAGTGGGTATGCCCCCGGGAACCGGAAACCGCGAAATCCCACGCCCAACCGCGCCCACCCGCGAAACAAGGAGCGTTCCGTGCCCCCTTCGGCGAATCTTCTCCCGCCCGGCTTCCCCCGCGACGTCTCGCACCCCGACTCCGGCCTCGACGGCTCCTGCTCCTGCGGCTGCCTGGAGCCGCCGCTCACCAGCGAGCCCCCGCTGCCGGACGCCGCACCGCTCACCAGTGAGCCGCCGCTGACCGACGCCGCGCCGCTGACCAGCGAGCCGACCTCCACGGGCGCGGCCGCGGGCCTGGACCCGGCCGTCGTCTAGGGGGCCGCGTGACCCTGGCCCGCCTCGCCGACCTGTACGGCGTGGCCACGTCCTACTCGCCGTCGCCGGGCCGCACGGTCCCGGCCTCCGACGACGCGGTCGTCGCAGCCCTGGCCGCGCTCGACGTCGACGCGAGCACCCCCGACGCGGTCCGCGACGCGCTGGCCGCCCGCGAACGCGCCCTGGCCGAGCGGCTGTTGCCGCCGACGGTGGTCCTCTGGCAGGGCGACGGGGCCGAGGGCGCGGCCGCAGCCGAGGAGCGCCGGGGCCCCTTCGCGGACCTACCGCCCCGCACCCGGATCGACCTGCGCACCGAGCGGCGCGAGACCCTCACCTGGCACGCCCCTGAGCCGCCCCCGCCCCTGCCCCTGGGCGCGCACCGGCTGCGCGCCACCACCCCGGAGGGCGCCACCGCCGAGGCGCACCTGGTGGTCGCCCCGCGCCGCGCGCCGGGGCCGCGGGGCCGGTCGTACGGGTTCCTGGTGCAGCTCTACTCCCTCCTCAGCGGCCGCTCCTGGGGGATGGGCGACCTCGGCGACCTGGCGGAGCTGGCGACCTGGGCGGGGCGCGCGGTGGGGGCCGGGTTCATCCAGGTCAACCCGTTGCACGCGGCGGTGCCCGCGCCCCCGGGCGGCAGCAGCGACCCGTCCCCGTACCGGCCGTCGTCGCGGCGCTTCCCCGACCCCGTGCACCTCCGCGTGGAGGCCGTACCGGAGTCCGCGTACCTGCGGGGCGCCGACCGGGAGCGGGCGGGCGAGATCGCCGGGCGGGCCGACGCGCTGCGCCGCTCCGTCCTGGCGGAGGACGCGCTGATCGACCGGGACGCCGTGTGGGAGCTGAAGGCGGCGGCCCTGGAAGCGGTCGCCCGGCTGCCGCTCGGGCCCGGCCGCCGCGCCGCGTACAGCGCCTTCCTCGCCGAGCACGGCGAGGCCCTGGAGGCGCACGCCACCTGGTACGCCCTCGCCGAGCGGCACGGACCGGACTGGCGCGCCTGGCCCGCGCCCCTGCGCGACCCGGCGAGCCGCGAGACGGCCCGCGCCCGCACCGAGCTGATGGACCGCGTCGACCTGTACGAGCGCCTCGCCTGGTACGTGGACGAGCAGCTGGCCACCGCCCAGCGGGCCGCGCGGGACGCCGGCATGGACATCGGCCTGGTGCACGACCTGGCCGTCGGCGTGCACCCGCACGGCGCCGACTCCTGGGCGCAGCAGCGGTACTTCGCGGCGCGCATGTCGGCGGGCGCGCCCCCGGACGCGTTCAACGCGCACGGCCAGGACTGGGGCCTGCCCCCGTGGCGGCCCGACCGGCTCGCCGCGTCCGGGTACGCGCCCTTCCGCGACCTGCTGCGCGCCACGCTGCGGCACGCGGGCGCCGTGCGCATCGACCACGTGATGGGCCTGTTCCGGCTGTGGTGGGTGCCGGAGGGCCGCCGCCCCACCGAAGGGACGTACGTCCGGTACGACGCCGAGGCGATGCTCGCCGTCCTCGTCCTGGAGGCCCACCGCGCCGGGGCCCTCGTGATCGGCGAGGACCTCGGCACGGTCGAGCCGGGCGTACGGGAGGCGCTGCGCGAGCGCGGGATCCTCGGCACGTCCGTGCTGTGGTTCGAACGCGACTGGCACGGGGCGGCTTCCGGGCCGGGCGCGGAGGCGGAGGGCGGCGCGGAGGCGCAGGAGGGCGCCGAGGGGGAAGAGGGAGAAGAGGGAGAAGAGGAAGAAGAGGGAGCAGCGGGCACCGGGGCGCGGGACGGGGGGCCGTTGCCGCCCGAGGCGTGGCGGGCGGACTGCCTGGCCACCGCCACCACCCACGACCTGCCGTCCACGGCGGCGCGCGTCACCGGCGAGCACGTCCGGCTCCGCCACGAGCTCGGCCTGCTGACCCGCCCCCTGGCCGCCGAGCGCGCCGAGGCCGACGCCGACGTCCGCGAGTGGCTGGCGCTGATCTCCCGGCTCGGGCTGCTCCCGGGCGGCGCGGGCAGGGAGGAGGACGAGGTCCGCGCGGTGCACCGGTTCCTGCTCGCGACCCCGGCCCGGCTGGTCGGCATCTGGCTGCCGGACACGGTCGGCGACCGCCGCCCGCAGAACGTGCCGGGCACCTGGGACCAGTACCCCAACTGGCGGCTGCCCGTCGCCGACGCGAAGGGCCGCCCGGTGTCCCTGGAGGAACTCACGGCGTCGCCGCGGCTGCACGCGCTGCTCGATGTCTTCCGGTCCTGCCGGGCCGGGCGCACCACCGATCGGGGCGGTGCCGCCGCCCCCTGATGGCACCCCGGGCGCGCGGCCCGGGGAGCCGTTCGCTACGTTGGCATCGTGGACAAGAAGAATGCCCTGCGCGCCGGAGCCCTCGCCTCCGGAACGACGCTGATGATGCTGCTCATGTCGTCCCCCGCGTTCGCGCTCACCCGGGACGACGGCGACGACCCGGCGCCCAAGCTGAGCGTGGCGGAGACCCTCGGTCTGTACGTCGCGGCGCCGATCGTCCTCTTCCTGGTGATCGCGGGCCTGGTCATGGTGGGTGACAAGTCCCGCAAGCAGCAGAAGCAGGGCTGAACCGCCCGCTGCTGACAACACCGAGGGCGCCCCTCGGCGACGTACACGGTGAGACCTCGTCAGACGTCTCCCGGTGTGTACGCCGCCGAGGGGCGCCCTCGCGTGCGTGTGCGCCCGTAGAACGTTCAGTTCAGCTTCAAGGAACGCTCGAAAAGATTCGATGGACCTGAGCGGTGGGCCGGTGCGACGGTGGTCCGGCGAACGGCGCACCCACCGCCCGTCGGCGGGCAGAGAGGCAGGGGACACCCGTGGCGACCGCCCTGGACCGGACCACCGAGACGACCACCGGAGGCCCGGACCGCGCCCGGGGCGGCCCCGCCCGGCGCGGACGCGGCCCCGGAACCGGTAGCGGAATCGCCCCCAGGACCGGCACCGGAATCGCCTCCAGGGCCGGCACCGGGACCGGCACCGGCACCGGAATCGGCAGCGGTCCCGCGGCCGGTCTCGGCGCCGGGCTCGGGCTCGCGCTGCTCGCGACCGTCGTCTGGTCGGGCAGCTTCGTCACGTCCCGGGCCCTCGCCGACAGCGTGCCGCCCGTGCAGCACGCGTTCTGGCGCTGGATCATCGCCATCGCGGCGGTCGCGCCCTTCGCGGCGCGCGAGACCTGGCGCCGGCGGGCGCTGCTGCGCCGCCACCTGCCCTACCTCCTGGGCGCCTCCCTGCTCGGCGTCACCGTCTACAACACCCTCGTGAACCAGGCGGGCGTGACCACCACCGCGGGCAACATGGGCATGATCATGGCCGCGTCACCGGTGCTGATGGCGGTGTACGAACGCCTCGGCGGGACCCGGCTCGGCGCGCGCCGCGCCACGGGCATGGCGGTCGCCGTTGCCGGGGTGCTGCTCCTGGTCGGCGAGGGCTCGTTCGCGCTCGACTTCGCGGCGGGCGACCTGTGGATCATCGGCGGTGCGGTCGCCTTCGGCTCGTACAGCGCGCTGCTGCGGCGCAGGCCCCCGGAGATCGGCGGCCTGCCCTTCCTCTTCGCGACGTTCGTGCTCGGCGCGCTGATGCTGCTGCCCGCGTACGCCGCCAGCCTCGCGCTCCAGGGCGGGTTCAGCCCCACGCCCGGCACGGTGGCGCCGCTCCTCTACGTGGGGGTGGTCTCCTCGGCGGTGGCCTTCTTCGCCTGGAACAAGGCGATCGCCCTGATCGGCGCGGCCCGCGCCGGAGCCGTCTACCACCTCCAGCCGGTGTGCGTGGCCCTGCTGTCCTTCGCCCTGCTCGGTGAGGGAATGGGGTGGCTCCAGGCGGCCTGCATGGGCCTCATCCTCGGGGGTGTGGTCCTCGGCTCGGCGGCCGGACGGCGGTAGGCGCCCGCGCCGCCAGGGGTGGGGCGGGCCCCCGGGTACGTTGGCGCCATGAGCGAGTGGGACATCAAGAAGCTGCGGATCCTGCGGGCGTTGCGGGACCTCGGCACGGTGACCGCGGCGGCGGGATCGCTGAACATGACGCCGTCGGCGGTGTCCCAGCAGCTGTCCAACCTCGCCCGGCAGCTCGGCGTGGAACTGCTCGAGGCGCACGGGCGGCGGGTGCGGCTGACCGGCGCGGCGCACCTCGTGCTGCGGCACGCGGAGGCGGTGTTCGCGCAACTGGAGCGCGCCGACGCGGAGTTGGCGGCGTACGCGCAGGGGGAGGCGGGGGAGGTGCGGGTCGGGGCCTTCTCCACGGCGGTGCCCGCGCTCGTGGTGCCCGCGGTGCGGGCCCTGCGGGAGACGCACCCGGGGGTGTTCGTGCGGGTGCGGGAGGCGGAGGCCGCGCAGGCGTACGAGCTGCTGGCCGCGGGCGAGGTGGACCTGGCGCTGTCGCTGGCGGCGCGGGCCCCGGCCGGGGGCGACCCTCGTTTCACCCGGGTCACGCTGCTCGCGGACCCGCTGGACGTCGCCCTGCCCCAGGGGCATCCGCTGGCCCGGGAGCGGGGGCTGCGCCTGGCCGACCTCGCCGACGAGCCGTGGATCTTCGGGGGGTCGGGGCCCTGGTCGGACATCACGCTGGCCGCGTGCGAGGCGGCGGGGTTCGTGCCCGAGCGGGCGCACAGTGCCGCCGGGTGGACGGCGATCCTGGCGATGGTGGAGGCGGGGATGGGGGTGGCGCTGGTGCCGCGGATGGCCTCCGGCGGGGGGCGGGGCGGGGTGGTGACGCGCGGCCTGGACGCGGACCGCCCCCACCGCCACGTGGTCGCCGCGACCCGCCGCGGCACGGGCCCCGCGGTGACCCACGTCCTCACGGCCCTGCGCGGCGCGGCGACGCCCCACCCGTGACGGCAGAAGGCCGGGCCGGCAAAGCCGGGTGGTCATGGGCGGGGTTTCCCACCCACCCGCGGGCCCGGACAGCGGACAGCGGACGGGCCGGGCGGGTGAAGCTGGCTGGTCATGGGCGGGGTTTCCCACCCACCCGCGGGCCCGGACAGCGGACAGCGGACGGGCCGGGCGGGCGAAGCTGGCTGGTCATGGGCGGGGTTTCCCACCCACCCGCGGGCCCGGACAGCGGACAGCGGACGGGCCGGGCGGGTGAAGCTGGCTGGTCATGGGCGGGGTTTCCCACCCACCCGCGGGCCCGGACAGCGGACAGCGGACGGGCCGGGCGGGCGAAGCTGGCTGGTCATGGGCGGGGTTTCCCACCCACCCGCAGGCCCGGACAGCGGACAGCGGCCAGCGAAAAGGTCAGGCTGGCGAAGCCGGCTGGTCATGGGCGGGTGGGTGGGAAACCCCGCCGCGGCAGCGGCGGAACGGCCCACCCACCCGCAGGGTGGCGACGAGACGGTCAGCCCCGGTCGGCCGCCTGCGCCCGCAGGGCGCGTTCGACCCCGGCACGGGCCTCGGTGATCAGCCGCCGAAGAGCCGGCGTCGGCGCAGCCGACGCGAGCCACGCGTCGGTGGCCTCCAGCGTCTCCGCGGACACCTGCACCGCCGGGTACAGCCCCACCGCCACCTGCTGCGCCATCTCGTGCGACCGCGACTCCCACACGTCCTTCACCGCGGCGAAGTACTTCTCGGTGTAGGGCGCGAGCAGCTCCCGCTGCTCGGTCTGGACGAAGCCCGAGATGACCGCCTCCTGCACGGCGTTGGGCAGCTTGTCGGACTCCACGACCGACGCCCACGCCTCGGCCTTGGCCTCGGGGGTCGGCCGCGCGGCCCGCGCGGCGGCCGCGTGCCGCTCGCCCGCCGCCGTCCGGTCGCGCTCGTACTCGGCGGCGATCTCCGCCTCGTCGTAGCGGCCGACCGCCGCGAGGCGCCCGACGAGCGCCCAGCGCAGCTCCGTGTCGACGGCCAGGCCCTCGATGGTCCGGGTGCCCTCCAGCAGGGCCTCCAGGAGGTCGAGCTGCTCCGGCGTGCGGGCCGCCGCCGCGAACGCCCGCGCCCAGGCGAGCTGGTGGTCGCTGCCCGGCTCGGCCGTGCGCAGGTGGGCCAGCGTGGCCTCGGACCACTGCGCCAGGAGCGCGTCCCGGCGGGCCGGGTCGGCGTACAGGTCGAGGGCGAGCTTCACCTGGCGGTGCAGGGACTGCACGACGCCGATGTCGGACTCCTTGGCGATGCCGGACAGCACGAGCGACAGGTACTCCCGCGTCGGCAGCTCCGCGTCGCGGGTCATGTCCCACGCCGACGCCCAGCACAGCGCCCGCGGCAGCGACGCCTCGAAGTCGCCCAGGTGCGCGGTGACGAAGGCCAGGGACTCGGCGTCCAGGCGGACCTTCGCGTACGACAGGTCGTCGTCGTTGAGCAGGATCACCGCGGGCCGGGCCCGGCCCACCAGCGCCTCGACGGCCGTGAGTTCGCCGTCGACGTCCAGCTCGACCCGGTCGGTGCGCACCAGCCTGCCGGTGGCGGCGTCGAGGTCGTACAGGCCGATCGCGATGCGGTGCGGCCGCAGCGTCGGCTCACCCGTGGCGCCGGCGGGCAGCGCGGGGGCCTCCTGCTTCACGGCGAAGGACGTGATGACGCCGGCCGCGTCGACGTCCACCACCGGGCGCAGCACGTTGATGCCCGCGGTCCGCAGCCACTTCTCCGCCCAGGTGCCCAGGTCGCGGCCGCTGGTCTCCTCCAGCGCGCCGAGCAGGTCGCTCAGGCGCGTGTTGCCGAAGGCGTGCCGCTTGAAGTAGGCCTGCACCCCGCTGAAGAAGGCGTCCATGCCGACGTACGCCACGAGCTGCTTGAGCACGCTCGCGCCCTTGGCGTAGGTGATGCCGTCGAAGTTGACGAGCACGTCGTCCAGGTCGCGGATGTCCGCCATGATCGGGTGCGTGGACGGGAGCTGGTCCTGCCGGTACGCCCAGGTCTTCATGGAGTTGGCGAACGTCGTCCAGGAGTGCGGCCAGCGCGAGCCGGGCGCGTACGCCTGGCAGGCGATGGAGGTGTAGGTGGCGAACGACTCGTTCAGCCACAGGTCGTTCCACCACTCCATCGTCACCAGGTCGCCGAACCACATGTGGGCCAGCTCGTGCAGGATGGTCTCGGCGCGCATCTCGTACGCCGCGTCCGTCACCTTCGACCGGAAGACGTACTGGTCGCGGATGGTCACCGCGCCCGCGTTCTCCATCGCGCCCGCGTTGAACTCCGGCACGAAGAGCTGGTCGTACTTCTCGAAGGGGTACGCGTAGTCGAACTTCTCCTGGAACCAGTCGAAGCCCTGCCGCGTCACCTCGAAGATCGCGTCGGCGTCCAGGTACTCGGCGAGCGAGGGACGGCAGTAGATGCCGAGCGGCACGCTCTGCCCGTCCTTCTCGTACGAGGAGTGCACCGCGTGGTACGGGCCGACGATCAGGGCGGTGACGTACGTGGAGATCCGGGGCGTCGGCGCGAAGACCCAGGTGTCGTCGGTGGGCTCCGGCGTGGGCGAGTTGGAGATCACCGTCCAGCCGCTCGGCGCCTTCACGGTGAACTGGAACGTCGCCTTCAGGTCCGGCTGCTCGAACGAGGCGAAGACGCGGCGCGCGTCCGGCACCTCGAACTGCGTGTACAGGTACGCCTGCTGGTCCACCGGGTCGACGAAGCGGTGCAGGCCCTCGCCGCTGTTGGTGTACTCGCAGTCGGCGACGACCCGCAGCTCGTTGCGCCCCTCGCGCAGGTGCCGCAGGGCGATGCGCGAGTCGCGGAAGACGGCGGCGACCTCCAGCGCGTGGCCGTTGAGGACCACCTCGTGGACGGCGGGGGCGACCAGGTCGACGAACGTCTCGGCGTTCGCCTCGGCGCTGTCGAAGCGCACGGTGGTCACCGACCGGAACGTGCCGCCCTCCTGCGCTCCGGAGAGGTCGAGATCGATCTCGTACGAGTCAACGGTGAGCAGCTTCGCCCGCTGCTGTGCCTCTTCGCGGGTCAGGTTGGTGCCGGGCACGCGTCATCTCCTCGGTGCGACTTGCGACGTTTCCGTGATGTGTCCCGCCATCCTTCCATGCGGGGCCACGGCGTGCCCGGGGCCCATTGTCCCCGGCCCGCCCTGCGGCTAGCATCCGCGCGTCGGCTCAGGTCCGGGGCGCCGTACGGGCGGCCCGGGCGGTGGCGGGGACGGGCGGGAGCGGGTGTATATGGCACGGGGAGCACGGGGCCGGTTACGGGGGTCGCCCCCGCGGACGGTGCTGCCCGTCCTGGCCCTGCTGGCCGCCACCACGACCGGCTGCGGCGGCTCCGGCGACGGCGCCGGCGGCGGCGCGGACGGCCGGGGCCCGGAGAAGACGCGGATCACCGTCGGCACCATGCCCGTCGCCGACACCGCGCCGCTCCAGCTCGCGATGAGCAAGGGCTTCTTCAGGGCCGAGGGGCTCACGGTCCGCACGACCACGCTCAGCGGCGGCGCCGAGTCGGTGAACCGGCTGCGCGCGGGCGCCCTCGACATCTCCTTCGGCAACTACGTCTCCTACTTCCTCGCGCACGCCAACAAGGCGGTGGACGTGCGGTTCGTCTCCGACGCCTTCGCCTCCGCGCCCCGCACCCACGCGGTCCTCGTCCCCAAGGACTCACCGGCGCGGACGCTGAAGGACCTGGACGGCAAGAAGATCGGCGTCAACACGAAGCGGAACATCAGCGCCCTGCTCGTGCAGAAGGCGGGCAAGGCCGAGGGCGTCACGTTCGACGACGACGACTTCGCCGAGATCGACATGCCGGCCATGGCGACCGCCCTGACGTCGGGCGGCGTCGACGCCGTGCAGGCCGTCGAGCCGTTCGTCAGCGCGATCGAGGAGTCCGGCGCCGGCCGCGTCGTCGCCGACCTCGGCAGGCCGCCGACCGCGGGCTTCCCGATCGCCGGGTACGCGACCACCGCGTCGTTCGCGAAGGAGCACCCGCGGACCGTGGCGGCCTTCCAGCGGGCCATGGCCCGCGCCCAGAAGCAGGCCGCCCGCCGCGCGACGGTCGTCGACACCCTCCCCGACTACACCCGCATCACCCCCGAGCAGGCGGACCGGCTCAGCCTCGGCGGCTACCCGGTCGCCCTGGACCCGGCCCGGCTGCGCCGCGTGGTGCAGCTCATGCGGGAGTTCGGCTACCTGCAACGGAACGTCGACGTGGAGCCGCTCCTTGTGCGGACGGGCCGGTGAGCGTGGGGGTGTGTGGGCGGTGCGGTGACGGGGCCGGCGCGCGCCGGGGCGGGCCCGGGGCCGGAGCCCCGGGCACCCGCGCGCGCCCCCCTGCGCCCCGGCGCGCTGGTCTCCCGCCGCTGGGGGCGCGCCCTGCTCGGTGCGCTCGGCGCGGGCGGGGCGGTGCTCGTCCTCGAACTCCTCGCCCGCGGCGGAGCCGTCGACGACGACGCCCTGCCGCCCGCCACCTCCGTGCTGGCCCGCGCCGCCGGGATGGCCGCCGACGACGGCTTCCTCGGCCATCTCGGCACCACCGTCTCCGCCTGGCTCGGCGGGCTCGCGCTCGCCGTCGCCCTCGCCGTGCCGGCCGGGCTGCTGCTCGGCTCGCTGCCGTGGCTGGACCGGGCGGCCCTCGCCGTCGTCGAACTGGCCCGGCCCGTGCCGTCCGTGGCGCTGATCCCGCTGGCGATCCTCGTGTTCGCCGAACCGGTCCGTGTCGAGCGGTCCCTGGTCTGCTACGCCGCGCTGTGGCCCATCCTCCTCAACACGCTGTACGGGCTGCGCGACGTCGACCCCGTCGCCAAGGAGACCCTGCGCGCCTTCGGCTTCGGGCCGCTGGCCGTGCTCGGCCGGGTGTCGCTGCCGAGCGCGGGTCCCTTCGTGCTCACCGGGGTGCGGATCGCCGCGTCCGTGGGGCTGATCGTGGCCGTCAGCGCGGAGCTGCGGGCCGGGGGCGACTCCGGGCTCGGCGTGTACCTGCTCCAGACGCAGTCCGGGGGCGGCCGGCCGGACCTGATGGTGGCGGGCGCGGTCTGGGCCGGGGCCCTGGGCATGGCGGCGAACGCGGTGCTCGTGGGGGCCGGGCGCCTCGCCTTCCCGCACAGCGCCCGCGCGGCCGCGGGACGGGCCGGGTGATGGCCGCCCGCGCCCTGCGGTTCCTGCTGCAGCGGGGCTGGCTGCTCGCCGTGCTCGTCGCCGCGTGGGAGGTGGCCGCGCGGCGGGCCGGGGACCTCTACTTCCCGCCGCCCAGCCGCGTCGCCCGCGCCCTGGCCGACGACCCCGCGCTCGACGCCCTCGCGCCCAGCCTCGGCCACGTGTTCCTCGGTTGGGCCCTCGCGGGCGCCGTGGGCATCGCCGCCGGCGTGGGGATCGGCCTGTCGCGGGTGGCGTACCACGTCCTCGACCCGGTGCTCCAGTTCGGGCGCGCGGTGCCGCCGCCCACGCTGATCCCGCTGTTCATGGTCGTCTTCGGGCTCGGCACGTCGATGCAGCTGGCGACCATCGTCTTCGGCGTCGTCTGGCCCGTGCTGCTCAACACCGCCGACGGCGTCCGGTCCGTGGAGCCGGTGCAGCTCGACACGGCCCGCGTCTTCGGCATCGGCGGGGCGGCCCGGCTGCGGTACGTCGTGCTGCCCGCCGCAGCGCCGAAGATCTTCGCGGGGCTGCGCGTGGCGCTCGGCTTCGCGCTGATCCTCATGGTCATCGCCGAGCTGATGGGGTCGGGCGACGGCATCGGCGCCCGGCTCAACGCGGCCGAGCGCGAGTTCCGCCCCGACCGGCTGTGGGCGGGCATCCTGCTGCTCGGCGCCGTCGGCTGCGTACTCAACGGACTCTTCCTGCTCGTGGAGCGGACGGTACTCGCCTGGCACCGGGGCGCCCGGCGCACACGGACCTAGGGCGCGGGGGCGCCCGCCGTTCCCCCGCACCACCGGTTCACCCGGGGCGGCGGGAACGCCTGGAGCACGGGAGCACTCAAAGCACAAAGACCACGCGGTAGTTGGTACCGGCGGGCCGCCGGTGCCGAGGGCACAGGGGGACACAGGGCATGTTGCACATCACGGGGCTCAGTCACCGCTACGACGACGGACACCAGGCCGTCGACGACATCGAACTCAGTGCCACGCACGGCGAGTTGGTCAGCATCGTCGGCCCGTCCGGCTGCGGCAAGTCCACGCTGCTGCGGTGCGTGGCGGGCCTGCAGCGGCCCAGCGCGGGCCGGATCACGGTCGACGGCCGGGCCGTGGAGGGAGCGGTGCCCGACGGCCTGGCCGTCGTCTTCCAGGACTACACCCGCTCGCTCTTCCCCTGGCTGACCGTCCGCGACAACGTCGCGCTGCCGCTGCGCCGCCACGGCCTCGGCCGCGCCGAGCGGCGCGCCCGCGCGGCCGAGGCCCTCGCACAGGTCGGCCTCGACGGCCAGGCAGGCCGCTACCCGTGGCAGCTCTCCGGCGGCATGCAGCAGCGGGTCGCCCTGGCCCGCGCGCTGGCGTACCGGCCCGCGCTGCTGCTGATGGACGAGCCGTTCGGGTCGGTGGACGCGCAGACCCGGGAGGACCTGGAGGACCTGCTCCTGGCCGTGCGGGGCGGCCCGGCGGGGGCGGACGGGAGCGCGAAACGGCCCCCCGGGGGCATGACCATCCTCCTCGTCACCCACGACATCGACGAGAGCGTGTACGTCGGGGACCGCGTCGTCGTCCTCACCGGCGCCCCCGGCCGCGTCCACAGCGACCTGCGGGTGGACCTGCCCGCGCCGCGCGACCGGGTCGCCACCCGGGGGCTGCCGGAGTTCGTACGGCTGCGGGCCGAGGTCGGGCGGGCGGTGCGGCGGCCATGACCGTGGACGTACTGGTCGCGGGCGCGGGCATCGGCGGCCTCACCGCCGCGCTGAGCCTGCACGCGGCGGGCATCGGGGTCCGCGTCGTCGACTCCGCCGACGCGCTGCGGCCCGTCGGCGTCGGCATCAACCTATTGCCGCACGCCGTGCGGGAGCTGACCGAGCTGGGCCTCGGCGACGCGCTCGCCGCGACCGGCGTACAGACCGCTGAGATGGTCCACTACGACCGGCACGGCAACCGCATCTGGGGCGAGCCGCGCGGCCGCGCGCTCGGCTACCACTGGCCGCAGTACTCCCTCCACCGGGGCGAGCTGCAGGTGCTGCTGCTCGACGCGGTGCGGCGGCGGCTCGGGGAGCGGGCCGTGGTCACCGGCACGGCGTTCGTCCGCTTCCTGGAGGACGGCAAGGCACTGCGGGTGGTGCTGCGGGACATGGCGCGGGGCCGCGAGCACGCCGTGCGGGTGCGGGCGCTCGTCGGCGCGGACGGCCTCTACTCGAGCGTCCGCGCCCGCCTCCACCCCGGCGAGGGGCCGCCGCTGTGGAACGGCATCCGCATGTGGCGCGGGGTGACGGAGTGGCACCCGGTCCTCGGTGGCCGCACGGTCGCCGTGGCGGGCAGCAACGCGCAGGCCAAGCTCGTCGTCTACCCGATCTCCCGGGAGGCCGAGCTGCGGGGGCGCGCCCTGCTCAACTGGGTGGCCGAGGTGCGGTTCCCGCCGGAGCCCGGCAGCGGCCCCGGCTCCGCCGACTGGAACCGGAGCGGGCGCCTCTCCGACGTCCTGCCCCACTACGCGGGCTGGCGCATCGGCGACCTGGACGTGCCCGCGCTCTTCGCGGCGACCCGCCGCATCCTGGAGTACCCCATGGTCGACCGCGAGCCGCTGCCGTGGTGGGGTAAGGGCCCGGTCACCCTCCTCGGGGACGCCGCGCACCCCATGTACCCCGTGGGGTCCAACGGCGCCTCCCAGGCGATCCTGGACGCCCGCGTCCTGGCCCGCTGCCTGGCCCTGACCGACCCCGACCGGGTCGCGGGCCTGCGCGCCTACGAGGAGGCCCGCCGCGAGGCCACCACGGCCCTGGTCCTGGCCAACCGGCGCATGCCCGCCGACCGCTACCTGGCCGCCGTCGCCGAGCGGGCGCCGGACGGGTTCGCGCGGGTGGAGGACGTGCTGACGGCGGAGGAGCTGGGGGAGTTGCGGAACGCGTACCGGTGGACCACCGGCACGGACGTCACCGAGCTCAACACCAGACCCACCTGGAGCGTCCCCTGACCCCCGCCCCTTCCCCACCCACCCCACCTCCGGCACGGCACCCCACGCGCCCCTGCCCCCGACCCTGGCCACCCCGCGGGCCTGCCCTCGACCCCGGCCACCCCGCGGCCCTGCCTTCGACCCCATCCACCCTGCGGGCCTGCTCCCACCCACCCGCCCCCACTCCAGGGCGGGACGCCACCCCCGGGCCCGCCCCCGCCCGCCCGCTACGGCGCGCGGCGCACCCCGCAGCCCCACTCCCACCCACCCGCCCCCGACTGCTGCGCTCCGGCCTGACGCGGCGGTCGCCGTCCCCGCCCCGCTCATGTCCGTCGAGCCACCGGCGAGGCATACGCCCGACCCGCCCATCACCAGAAGGGCGCCAAGCCCCGACGAGCAGGCGCGGCTCCCATCTCGTGACTCCGAGGGCGCGGCGTGCATGATGGGCGCGATGACAACGAATCCATCGAACATGGACAGGGTCGAAGAGGGCTGGCGGGTGGTTCGCGCTGACGGGCGCCTACGACCGGAGCTGCTGGACCTCGCCTACGCCGAGCCGAGACTGCGGCAGCTGTTCCCCTGGACAGGCATGGGCGAGTTGCACTTCAGCCGGTGTACGGAACAACGGTGGACGTGGGACATTCCCTATGTCCAGCCTGTGGCCGACGGTGGTTACTGGGTCTCGGGACCTCTGCGTTCGCAGACCGTGGGGCCCGCGGCGACGGCTGCGGAAGCCGTCGCCATGGTGGTGGAGCGCCTGCCGAGCGGGTGCGGGCCCGCCTTCGTCGGCACACCGGATGAACTCGCTGCCCACGAGGAAGCAGCCCACGGCCGTCTCAACGGTTGGACGACAAGCTGAGAACGTGCACATCTGCCAGGGGAGAGCGGCCGCGCGAACGCCGCAGCGGTTCGGCGGGCGCCGCGGTGGGCGCCGCGGTGGGCGCCGTGGTGGAGGTGCCGTCGTCCGACGGCAGTTCCGGCGCGATTTGTGCCTTCGCCTCTGTCGGTCAGGACCCCAACCCCCAACCCTGTTGGAATTTGGTCGAGTTGAGTGAACGGCTGTAGACGGCAGCCAACCTCACCCCCTCTCCGGGCGCGAGCCCTGGGAGGGGAGGGGGAGTGTGGCGCCAGGCGTCCGCGTGATCCTTGGGGTGCGCGGCCTCGGCCGGTGGGAGGTGGCGTGTCGGATCGGTGCCCCGGGGCCCGGGGCGCCGATCCGGCCCCGCCCGTGTCCCTGCCGCGCCCGGCCCCCTCGGCCCGGAGGGCGGCCGGGGCGCGTCGTGGGGTGTGGGGGCGACGCCACCTAGCGGGTGGGTCGGGCCGTCGCGACCACCGTCAGGGCCAGTGCGGCGAGGCCCCCGCCCAGCCAGAGGGCGTACGTGGTGCCGTAGGTGTCGGCGACGCGGCCGCCGGCCAGGGCGCCGAGGGCGATCGCCAGGTTGAAGATCCCGGCGAAGAGCGCGGACGCGGCCTCGCGGGCCTCGGGCGCGGCGGCCATCACCCAGTTCTGGGAGGAGACGGAGACGCCGCCGTACGCGAGACCCCAGGCCACGAGCAGGGCCACCGAGACCGGGAGCGAGGCGCCCGCGGGGACCAGGAGCAGGACGACGGCGGCCAGGGCCGCGGAGATGAGCAGCAGCGCGCGGCGCGGGTCGCGGGCGGCGGCGGTGCCGCTCAGGAAGTTGCCCGCGACGCCCGCCACGCCGTAGCACAGCAGGAGGGTGCTGATCAGGCCCGCGCCGACGTCCGGCACCCGCTCCAGGACCGGGCGGACGTAGGTGTAGGCGGCGAAGTGGCCGACGACGAGCAGGGCCACGGCGATCAGGCCGGTACGCAGCCGGGGCAGCCGGAGGAGACCGGGGAAGGTCCCGAGGCGCACCGGCTCGCTCGGCGGCAGTGCCGGCAGCACGGCGGCGAGCAGCCCGGCGACGGCGAGGCCGAGCGCGGCCACCGCGCCGAACGCCCACCGCCAGCCCGCGAGTTCGCCGAGGAACGTGCCCGCGGGCACGCCGAGCACGGACGCCACGGCTATGCCGCTGAAGACCACGGCGGTGGCCCGGCCGACGGCCTCGGCCCGCACCAGGCGCACCGCCAGCGAGGCCGCCACGGCCCAGACGCCGCCGATGCACAGGCCGACGACGAGCCGCGCGGCCAGCAGCACCGTGAAGGACGGCGCGAGCGCGGAGAGCAGGTTCGCGGCGCCGAGCAGCAGCATCAGCCCGCACAGGACGGTCCGGCGGTCCGCCCCGCGCACTGCCACGGGCAGCAGCAGCGCGGCGAGCGCCGCGACCACGCCCGGCAGGGTGACGGTGAGCCCCGCGGTCCCGGCGGAGACGCCGAGCCCCGAGGCGAGCGAGGTGAGCAGGCCGACGGGCAGCATCTCCGTGGTGACGACGGAGAAGGTGGCGGCGGCAAGGGCGACGACGGACAGTGGCAACGACCGCTGCCGCACGTCCGGGTGGGGAGGGGACAGGGTTTCCATGGGCGTTTCCATGGCACAAGCGAACGCCCGCTCCCCGGCCGGGAACAACGCCGAAGATCTCATCCTTGAATGAGCGGGGCTCATCGATCCGGGGCGGAGAGCCCCGCGGCGTGGACAGTCGAGGGCGGGAGCGGCGGGAACATGGGCGGGGTGGAGATACGGGAGCTGGAGTGCTTTCTCGCGCTGGCCGAGGAGCTGCACTTCGGGCGGGCCGGCGAGCGGCTGTACGTCTCCCAGAGCCGGGTGAGCCAGCTGCTCGCCGCGCTGGAACAGCGGATCGGCGCTCGGCTCGTGGAGCGTACTAGCCGCCGGGTCCGGCTGACCCCCCTCGGGGAGCGTTTCCGTGCCGAACTACGTCCGGCGTACGAGGAGCTGGCCGCCGTCGTGGACCGCGCGAAGGGCGCGGCGCGCGGGGTGGAGGGGCGGCTGCGCATCGGGTTCCAGGGGACGGCGGACGCGCGGCTCATGGAGGCCATCACGACGTTCCAGAAGCGGCACCCGGCGTGCGTCACGGAGATCGCGGAGGTGCCCTTCGCCGACCCCTTCGGGGCGGTGCGCGCGGGCGACGTGGACGCGGCGATCGTGCTGCTCCCGGTGGCCGAGCCGGACCTCGTCCTCGGCCCGCTGTTCTCCCGGGAGCCGCAGACGGTCGCCGTGTCGGTACGCCATCCCTTCGCTGCGCGCGCGGCGGTCGGCGCGGCCGAGCTGCGGGAGGTGCCGCTGGTCACGGCGGCGGCGCCCGCCCCCGCCTACTGGCGCGAGGCGCACGCCCCCTCGCCCGTGCCCGCCCCGGCCGTGCGCACCCTCCAGGAGGGCCTCACGCTGGTGGCCGCCGACCGGGGCGCGATGCTGCTGTGCCGGCCGACGGCCTCGTACCACGGCCGCGAGGACGTCGTCTTCGTACCGGTGCACGGCCTGCCGGACTCGGTCCTCGGGGTGGTCTGGCACCGGGACGGGGAGACGGAGCGGGTACGGGCCTTCGCGCGGGCGGTGGCGGACGCCACCTCCGTGGCGGACGCGGCGGCCTGACGGCCCGCCCCCGCCCCCGTTCCCGTCCCCGTCCCCCGTCCTCGCCGTCGTCCCCGTCCTCGCCGTCGTCCTCCCCCCGGCCCCGTCCCCCGTCCCCGCCATCGTCCCCCGTCCGTCACGCGCCCTCGGGGCGGTACACCACGAAGTGGAAGCAGCCGTACTCCACGGCGCGGACGTGCACCTGGCCGACCTCGGGGTCGGCGAACGCCTCCGCGAGGGCCGCGTCGAAGCCCGCCGTGGTGTCCTCGGCAAGCTCAAGGAGCCGGCCGCCGACGATGCGGCCCCGGGCGTCGTAGCGGCGCAGGGTGCGCAGGGCCCCAGGGCGGGCGAAGGGGTACGTGTCGCCGGCCGCCTCGGCGGGGCCGTCGCACGGGTCCGCGTGGATGAAGACCGGGCCCTGCTCGTCGTACGCGCCCGGGCGCGCCCCGGTCGCGGCCGCCCAGCGGCGCAGGGGCGCGTACGAGACCAGGGCGACGCGTTCGCCCGGGCGGACCGGGCGGAGGCAGCAGCGGAGCGGGTCGCCGCCCTCCTCGTCCACGAAGGGCTCGCAGGCGCGGCCCGCGTCGTCCGTGTCGCGGAGTTCCTTGAGGGCGGTGGGGTGGATGGGCCGGGGGTGGTAGGTGGTGGTGGTCATGTCTCCACCTTCGTGACCGACTCACCCCGGGGCTGGCGGTTTCCCGACGTCGAACTCACCTCGCCCCGGCCCCCCGTTGCCACGGGCCTATCGAATAACGATATGCTTCCCGCACTCCATGCATATCGAAAATCGATAGGACGTAGACGATGAACACGCGACTCACGAGGGCCCTGGCCTCGGTGACCCTGATGCTGGCGGTGCTTCTCGGGCTGGCCTTCGTCGGCACGGGGATCACGCACATGGCCGACGACGGCGCCGTCTGCGTGGAGACCGGCTTCTGGGCCAACGCCGCGCTGGAGGGCGGCCTGCCGGTCGGGAAGGGCGTCGAGGCGGCCAGCAGCGCCGCGCGCCTCTGCCAGGACAGCCCCTCGGTGGGTCAGCGCGCCGCCGACCTCGGGGGCGAACTGCCGTGGCTGCTGTTCGGCTCCCTGGCCCTGCTGCTCTTCTCCCGGCTGCTGGAGGCGGTGGTGCGGCGGGGGCCGTTCACCGAAGCCGTGGCGCGGCGGCTGACCGTCCTCGGCTGGTTCGTCGCGGCGGGCACGGTCCTCACCGGCCTCGTCGCCGGGTGGTCGCACTCCTGGCTCGTCGGGAGCATGGCGCCGATCGTGGGCTCCGGGCCGACGGTCGACGGGTCGATGATGCCCGTCATCGCCGGCCTCGCCGCGGTGGTGATGGGGAAGATCATGCGTGAGGGCGTGCGCATGCGGGAGGACCTCGAAGGGACCATCTGATGCCCGAAGAGGAAGTCCACGGGATCCGTGTCCACCTCGACCGGCTCCTCGCCGAGCGCGGCATGACGCTGACCGAACTGTCCGCCCAGGTGGGCATCACCGTCGTCAACCTGTCCATCCTCAAGAACGGCCGCGCCAAGGCCATCCGCTTCTCGACCCTGTCCCGCATCTGCGAGGTCCTGCGCTGCCAGCCGGGCGACCTGATCACCCACGACCCCGCCGCCCCGGACCGCGACTGACACGGCGACGGGGCGGGCAGGCGGGCGGGGGCCGAGCCCCCGCCCGGGAAGGGCGCGCGGGACCGGCCGAGGCCTAGGCCCGGGCGACGAGCTCGGCGATCTGCACCGCGTTCAGCGCGGCGCCCTTGCGCAGGTTGTCCCCCGAGACGAAGAGGGAGAGCCCGTTCTCGACGGTCTCGTCGCGGCGGACGCGCCCGACGAAGGACTCGTCGCGCCCGGCGGCCACCAGCGGCGTCGGCACGTCCGTGACGACGACGCCCGGCGCGGCGGAGAGGAGCTCCAGGGCTCGCTCCGGGCTGATCGGCCGCTCGAAGCGGGCGTTGATCTGGAGGGAGTGCCCGGTGAAGACGGGCACGCGCACACAGGTGCCGGCGACCTTCAGGCCGGGGATCTCCAGGATCTTGCGGGACTCGTGCCGGAGCTTCTGCTCCTCGTCGGTCTCGTTGAGGCCGTCGTCGACGACGGACCCCGCCATCGGCAGCACGTTGTACGCGATGGGCGCGACGTACTTGTCCGGCGCGGGGAACTCCACGGCCGAGCCGTCGTGGGTCAGCTTCGGGGCGTCCGCGCCGACCTTCTCGATCTGCCCGAACAGCTCCTCGACCCCGGCGAGACCCGAACCGGACACCGCCTGGTACGTGGCGACGACCAGGGAGGTCAGCCCGGCCTCGGCGTGCAGCGGCTTCAGGACGGGCATCGCGGCCATGGTCGTGCAGTTCGGGTTGGCGATGATGCCCTTGGGGCGGTCGGCCACCGCGTGCGGGTTCACCTCGGAGACGACGAGCGGCACCTCGGGGTGGCGGCGCCAGGCCGAGGAGTTGTCGATCACCACGGCGCCCTGGGAGGCGACCTTCTCGGCCAGGGCCTTGGAGGTGGAGCCGCCCGCCGAGAACAGCACGATGTCCAGGCCCGTGTAGTCGGCCGCCGAGGCGTCCTCGACGGTCACGCCGTCGATCACCGTCCCGGCCGAGCGGGCCGAGGCGAACAGGCGCAGCTCGTCGACCGGGAAGTCCCGCTCGACCAGGATCCTGCGCATGACCGTGCCGACCTGACCGGTGGCTCCGACGATTCCGACCTTCACGGCGACTCCCTGTGTCCGTCCACGGCTGGCTTTCAGCCTCCCCATGATGCGTGGGACCCGGGGGCGCCTGTCCAATTCGTTACGCGCCCGACCAGGCCCGGAGAACGCCCGTGACCAGCAGATGAGACGCCGGGCGCGGCCCCGGACGGGCCTTCTTCCCGAATCTCCCCGGCCTACGGCGGATTTCGGCCGTCCGCGCGGCCACGGCGCGTGAGCATCGTCTCGGTTTCGGCACCGGTGTGACGTACGCCTCTTCTTCACGGAATCGGGTCCGGGCCCGCCCCGGCGAACGTTTCGGCCCGCGCCCGCGTCGTAGGGGAAACGCAGGCAGGACAGGAGGGGAGGGGCCTTGCTGCGCAGAAGACCGCGCTCGGGGGCGCGCGACGCGGCCGACCCGCTGGACCCGGCCCAGGAGGACCGGGTGCGGGCTGTCCTGTCGCTCGGCGGCGTACCGTACGGCGACCTCCAGGACGGCGTCCAGCAGGTCAGGCTGCGGCTTCTGGAGCGCGCGGCGAAGGGGGAGGGGGCGCCGCGCGACGTGGCGGCCTGGGCGGCGGTCGTCGCCTCGAACTGGGCCATGGACTGGCACCGGGCCCGCCGCCGCCAGGAGCGCCTCGGCGAGCGGCTCGCCGCGCTGCGCCCCGAGCGGCCGGAGGAGGACGGCGCCGAGTCCCGCGTCCTGTCGCTGGCCGTGGCGCAGGGCCTGGACGAACTGCCGGACAGCCAGCGGCAGGTCGTGGTCCTGCGCTTCTACGCCGACCTGCCGGTACGGGACATCGCCGCCGAACTCGGCATCCCGGAAGGCACGGTCAAGAGCCGACTCCACACGGCCGTACGGATGCTGCGCACGCGGCTGCACGAGGGAGAGGTGGTGTGACCGTGGCGCACGACGACCGGCACGACCCGCATGACCCGCACGACCGGCACGGCCCCCACGACCGGCCCGGCCCCCACGGCCCCCACGACCGGCCCGGCGCACCCGGCGCACCGGGCGCATCCGGCGTACCCAGTGACCCAGGTGGCCCCGGCGTACCCCATGACCCCGGCGGCCCCGGCCACCCCGCCGACCGGCACGGCGCCGACGGCGACGGCGACGCCGCCGACGACGCGCTGATGCTGGCGCTCACCGGCGCCCCCGTGCCCCCCTCCGCGCGCGGCGACGAGCGGTTCCTGGCCGAGCACGCGGCGGCCGTCGCCGACGTGGCGGCGCTGCGGGACCACCTGCGCACCGTGGGCGAGGCGCTGGCGCGCGGCCCCGGCGACGCCGCCCCGCCGCCCCGCCCCCGGCCGGTACGCGGCGCGGGCGTCCGGCGCCGCGCCCTGCTGGCCCTGGCCGCGACGCTCGCGGCGGGACTCCTCGGCGGGCTGGTGTGGCTCGGTGCGAGCGGCGGCCCCGGTGCCGGGAACGACGCGGGCGCGGGCGCGGCCAAGGGCGACGGGCAGTCCTCGGACGCCGGGGCCGGGGCGCCCTCCGGCGGCGGGGAGGGCGAGCAGCACGACGACGCGGGGAAGCTGTCCCCCGAGGGGTACGTGGCCTGCGCCCGGCTCATCGTCGAGGGCACGGTGGAGAGCGTGGAGACCCTGCCGGGCGGCCTCCAGGACCGGATCACGCTCGACGTCTCCCGCTCCTACAAGCCCGCCGAGGCGCCGGACGAGGTCACGTTCGTGCTCGACGTGACCGCGGACCCGCCGCTGCGGGCGGGGGACCGCGCGCTGATCGGCGTCCCGAAGGGGGAGGCGTCGCCGGACCTCTGGACCACGGGCGCGGACATCGCCGAGGACCGCGCGTGGATCCTCAAGGCCCTGCCCAAGGCCCGTGACCGCACGTGCTGAGCACGCGCCTCCGGGCGGAAGCACCCGCGTACCGGAACCTCCGCCCCCGCGGGGACGCCCCTGGATTCCCGTACCGGAACCTCCGCCCCCGCGGGGACGCCCCTGGATTCCCGTACCGGAACCCCTGGACCGGCGTACTGGAGTGCTGAGTTCCGGTGACAGTTGGGTGAAGGCGCTGTTGCGCCCGCCGATAAACCCTTTGAACTGCGGATTCTCCGGGCTAACTTCCTTCCACCGCGACCAGTGGTGATCATGAGTGACCGCTCCCGGTCACCGGTGATCACTTCACCCCCCAGGGAAGGAACTCCGTGCGCGCACCCCGCACCCGGGCGACGGCCGCCCTCGTCTCCGCGGCCGTCGCCGTCCCCGTCCTGTTCGCCGCCGCACCCCAGGCGGGCGCGCAGGCCGGACACCACAAGCCGCACTCCACGGACCAGGCGCAGCAGGCGAGGAAGCTCGCCAAGAAGCTCGTCGAGAAGTCCTCGGGCAAGAGCGCCTACCGCCACCTGAGGAAGTTCCAGGAGATAGCCGACGCCAACGGCGGCAACCGCGCCGCGGGCACCAAGGGCCACAAGGCGTCCACGACGTACGTGTACGAGCGCCTGAAGAAGGCCGGGTACAAGGTCTCGTACCAGGACTTCACGTTCCACACGTCCAAGACCCTGCGGGAGGGCGCGGCCGTGCTCTCGCCCGAGGCGCGCAAGCTCAACGCCGTGGCGTTCGACTTCAGCAAGTCCACGCCCGAGGGCGGCCTCCAGGCGCCGCTCGCCGCCGCCCGGGTCGACGACACGCCGGGCTGCGAGGCCGACGACTACGCGTCGGACACCTTCACCGGCAAGATCGCGCTGGTCAAGCGCGGCTCCTGCACCTTCGCGGAGAAGGAGGCCGCCGCGGCCAAGGCGGGCGCCGTCGGCCTGCTGCTCTACAACCACTCCGGCGACCAGCCCGTCCACGGCAACCTCGAGGTGCCGGAGAACGCGCACATCCCGGCCGCGGGCATCACCCTGGCCGAGGGCCAGAAGCTGGCCGAGCAGGTCGCCAAGGGCGAGGTCAAGGTCTCTCTGGACGTCGCCACCCAGGCCGTCCCGCACAAGACCCGCAACGTCCTCGCGGAGACCCGCGGCGGCCGCGCGGACCGCGTCGTCGCGCTCGGCGCCCACCTCGACTCGGTGGCCGAGGGCCCCGGCATCAACGACAACGGCTCCGGCTCGGCCGGTCTGATCGAGGTCGCCGAGCAGCTCGCCAAGGCGACCAAGGGCGGCAAGAAGCTCGCCCACAAGGTGCGGTTCGCCTGGTGGTCCGCCGAGGAGCTCGGCCTGCTCGGCTCCGACCACTACGTGAAGACGCTGACGCCGCAGCAGAAGAAGAACATCAAGCTGTACCTGAACTTCGACATGATCGCGTCGCCGAACGGGGCCGAACTGGTCTACGACGGCGACGACTCCGACAAGGCCGGCGAGGGCCCGGGCCCGAAGGGCTCGGCGCAGATCGAGAAGCTGATCAACGGCTTCCTCGACAAGAAGAAGGTCCCGCACTGGGGCACCGACTTCGACGGCCGCTCCGACTACGGCCCGTTCATCGCGCAGGGCATCCCCGCGGGCGGCACCTTCACCGGCGCGGAGGGCCTCAAGACGGAGGAGCAGGCGGCGAAGGCGGGCGGCAAGGCCGGTCAGCCGTACGACCCGAACTACCACGGCGAGGGTGACACCCTGAAGAACGTCGACCGCAAGATCTTCGACGTGAACGTCGACGTCATCGCGCACGCGGTGGGCGTCTACGCGCAGGACCTCGGCTCTCTCAAGCGCTGACCCGGACCAGGGGGACGGCGCCCTGAACAGCCGGACGGGGGCGGGCACCAGGTGCCCGCCCCCGTCGTGTTGAGCGGCTGCACGACTGCTCGGTTGTCCGACTGCTCAGTCGCGTTGCTCAGACGCGACGCTCAGTCGCGCTGCTCAGTCGCGCAGGTCACTCGGTGACCTTCTCCACCGTCACCGTGCCGGTGCCCGCGACCGTGCCGCGCGCGTTCAGCAGGCTGACCTCGCCGAACAGCGACCGGCCGGAGGCGGCGGGCGCGCCCGCGACGACCTCGGCGGTGACGTCGGCGCTCTCGCCGGTGGCGAGCTTCACCGGCTTGGTCTCGTCGACCTTGACCTGGCCGAGCGAGGTGGAGAAGAACACGTCGCGGTAGTCGTACGCGGTCTGGCCGGACGGGATGGAGTAGCCCGCGACCTGGATCGTGTACGTGCCCGCGGCGGGCTTGGTGATGCTGACCGACTCGTCGGAGTCGCCGTCCGCCGACTGGCCGACGACCTGGCCGTCCTTGAGGACCGTCAGGTCGAGGTCGGCGCGGGCGTCCGCGGTGGCGCCGATCGCGGCGTCCAGGCGCTCGGCGCCCTCGGGCACGACGACCGTGGTGGTGCGGGTCTCGCCCTGCTTGACGGTGGGCCGCTCGGTGACGGCCGAGCCGAGCGAGCCGCCCTTCAGCTTGCCGTCGACGGCCGCGTAGCCGTTCGTGGCCTTCCAGGTGACCGGCGTGGCGACGCCGACCTTGGCCTCCGCCACCTTCTGCGGCGCGGGCGCGAAGGACACGCCGAGCGCGGCGACGTTCAGCGTGAACGGGTTGTCGAGCAGCGGCGACGTACGGCGCGACTCGACCTCGATCTCCCAGACACCCGGCGTCGGGTCGGTGTACGACCGCAGGTCGGGGCGGCAGGTGTTGGTTGGGTTCGGGAAGTTCGGGTAGCAGGCGAGCGACGAGGTGTCCTCGGACGGCAGGCCGTACGGGTGCACCGAGATGAAGCGCGTCTGGCTCTTGTCCGCGAGCCCGCCGAGCGCGACCTCCAGGGCCTTGGTGCCCTGGGGGACGGTGACGAAGTACGACTTCGAGCTGTTGCGCTGCACCGTGCCGGACGCCTTGTAGGTGAACGACGGCTTGGCCAGCTTCTTGGAGACGACGACCGTCGTCATGATCTGGTGGTCGATGCCGCGGGTCCGCTTGTCGTTCACGGTGAGCCGGGCGCTGGACACGCCCGCCGACTCAGGCTTGGCCTGCACCTTGACGGTGACCGGCTTGTCGCGGGTCAGCAGGACCGAGTCGCGGCCGACGATCCGGAACGTACCCTCGTGGTTGTTCGCGAACTTCAGCTCGTGGCGCACCGGCCCGCGCGGCCCGGTGGTCCGGGTCAGGGTGAGCTTGTACGTCTTCTTCTCGCCCGCCTTGAGGCCGCCCTCACGGTCGTACAGACCGGTGCCGGGCTTCTTCAGCTCCTGGTCGAGCGCCGTGTCGACGGGCGCCTTCACGGTGTACTCGTGGGCCTTGGCGCCGCCCTTGATGGCGTCCCAGGCCCCCACGACGTCGATCCGACCGGTGCCCTGCTCGTACGCCTGGACGCCGGGGATGCGGTCGGCGGTCGAGGTGAGAGCGGTGCGCAGCGTGGCCGGGGTGAGCTTCACGCGCTGCTGCTTGGCGGCGCTGAGCAGCAGCGCCGACGCGCCGGCGGCCTGCGGCGACGACATGGAGGTGCCGTTCAGCATCGAGTAGCCGGCCGGGAGCTTGTAGCCCGCCTCGGCGACCGGCGAGCCCGGCAGCCAGGTCTGGGTGGTGTTGATGGCCGAGCCCGGCGCGGTGATCAGCGGCTGGAAGCCGCCGTCCTCGCGCGGACCGCGCGAGGAGAAGTTGAACATGGCGTACTTCTTGGCCACCTCGGAGCCGTAGTTGGCGGCCCAGGTCTCCTTGGAGATGGCGGCGCCCACGGAGATGACGTGGTCGGCCAGGCCCGGGTCGCCGATGGTGTTGGCGCCGGGGCCCTCGTTGCCCGCCGAGATGACGAGCTGCACGCCGGTGGTGTCGATGAGGCGCTTGTACAGCTCGGCGCGGGCGTTGTTGCCGTCGTTGAGCGCGGGCAGGCCGCCGATGGACATGTTGACGATGTCGACACCGCGCTCGGTGACGAGGTCGATCATGCCCTCGGTGAGTGCCACGTTGGTGCACCCGCCGGACCAGGTGCAGGCGCGGGACGAGACGAGCTTGGCGCCGGGCGCGGCGCCGTTCATCCTGCCGCCGAACAGCTTGTTGGCGGCCGTGATGCCCGCGACGTGCGTGCCGTGCTCGGACTCGATGAGGCCGATGTTCACGAAGTCGGCCTTCTTGCCGACCCAGTCGCCGCCGTAGGGGTCCGTCGGGACGTCCTTGCGGATCTCCACGACGAACGGGACGCGCTCGGCGACCTCGGTGGCCGGGTCGTCCTTGCCGAAGTAGGCGACCTGGTGCTTGGCGCCGTAGGGCTTCATCGGCTTGTCGTCGCCGAAGTCCTTGTTGTCGTTCAGGTCGACGCGGACCGTGCCGGCGGCCCGGTCGTACAGGACGCCCCAGGTGTCGGTGGTGTCCCCGTCGCGGTTGAGGTCGCCCTTGGCGTCGCCGCCGGTGGTCGCGGCCTCCCGGAAGCGGCTGATCTGGAAGGACCCGGAGGGCGCCTTCCAGGTGTCGCCGTCCCAGGTGAACGTCGGACCGGTGACGGGGTTGGTCATCCGCCGCCAGGTCCCGTCGCCGTCGACGATCGGGTCGGTCGCCGTCACCCAGTCGGTGATCTTGCGCTCGCCGGTGGTGGTCTTCTGCAGCGCCGGGTGCCCGAGGTCGACGCCCGAGTCGAGGATGCCGATCGTGACCCCGCGGCCGTCGGCCTTCGGGTGCTTCTTCACGAAGTCGACCGCGCCGGTCTCGAAGGACGGGTTGTACGGGTTCACGGCCGGGGTGTTCTTGCCCGGCGCGGGGTAGGCGGCGGCGGTCCGCTTCGCCGGCGCGCCCTTGGGCGCCTGCGGCTTCGGGTCGTCCAGCTCGATCTCGTGCCGCAGGTCGATGCCGTGCACGGAGGGGAGCTTGGAGGCCGCCTTGATCGCGGCGTCCGCCTTGGCCGTCGGCACGGTGGCGCGGACGTAGCCGAGGTCGTCGTACGTGCGGCCGACCGAGCCGCCCTTGACGGCGTCGAGCTGGTCGGCGACCTGCTCGGTCGCGCCCGGCGCGGTCGCGACCATCATCGTGACGGTCTTGTCGCCGTCCGCCTCGGCGTCCGCGAGCAGCTCGGCGTCGGCGGCACCCAGCTTGGCGGCGGCCGCCTTGGGTTCCGGGGCGGGGGTGTCACCGGCGAAGGCCAGCGGCAGGGGGGCCGCCGCGGTGAGCGCGGCGGCCACGGCTATCGCGGTGGCGAGGCGGGCGGTGCGTCTCGCGCCGGTCCGGCGCGGGGACGCGTACGCGTGCGCGTCCTGAGGGTCGAGGGTCATCAGCATCCCTGTACGTGAACTCGATGTGAACGAAACGGTCCGGAATTCGGGACCGGATGACCGCTCAGCTTTACGTACGCCGCGCCCCCTTGGGGAGGCCTGCCTGCCCCGGGGTTGCCCGGTGGCGTACTTCCGCCATACGCCAACAGGAACAACCCGCCCCATACCGTCCCCAGCCCCACCCGCCCCGGGCCGCACCGGACGACGGGCGGGCGAGCCGCCAGGGCGGGGCCGAACCGGGCGGCAGGGGCTGTACGGGTGGGCGGTGGGAAAGCCCCGCCGGGGAGGCGGGCCCGGACGCGGGGTCAGGCCAGGTGTCCGTCCGCGGGCCGCCCCCGCCACAACGCGAGCCCCACATCCACCAGGCTCACCCGGTCCAACGCCGGGACGGAGTCCAGCGCGTGCCACGCCGCGAGGTCCGTCGACCCCGACGTCTCGTGCCGCAAGTCCCCGCCGACCACGCGCCCCTCGTACACGATCCGCAGCCCGTGGAAGTCCGCCACGGCCCCGAGCCGCCTCGGATAGCGCCGCCGCAGCGAGTCGACGCCGAGCAGGACGACCGGCTCGACGGTGTACCCGGTCTCCTCCTCGGCCTCCCGCACCACCGTGTCGTACGGGTCCTCGCCGTGGTCCATGCCACCGCCGGGCAGCGTCCAGCGCTTGCTGCCGTCCCCCGCGACCCACCGGGCCAGCAGCACCGATCCGTCCCGAACGCATACGGCGTAGGCCGCCACCCGGAGCTCCTTGTGCATCCGCTGACGTTAGACCCCGTACACCGGCAAGGCACGGTCCGTTGCCCAACTGCCGGTCACGGGTTGGCGGGGGAGTACTCCGGAGCGGACCACGTCCACGGGCTGGCCCCGGCGGTCTCGACGGCCTCGGTGAGGGTGAAGCGGACGGTGCGGGTGCCGTCGGGCCCGTAGGCGAGGGCGGCGGTGCCGGTGAGCTGGAGCGCGGTGCCGGTGGTCCAGTCGAGGAGGAGCAGCCCGGCGCCGGGGTCGGTGGTGAGGTTGCCGAGGGTGAGGAACATGGCGTTGCCCGGGTAGTCGGGCCAGCTCAGTTCGGACGGGGACAGGACCCGCAGGAAGCCGGGGTTGCCGCCCCGGTGGCTGGCGTCGGCCCCGCCGTCGCGCACGGTGGCGACGAAGAAGGTGTCGGCGGCGGCGACGAACCGCTGCTGTGCGGGGGTCAGTTCGGCGGTGACGCGCGGCGGCCCGGCGGGCCCGCCGCCGGGCCGGGCCCCGAGCAGGTGCCGCCTCTGCAGGTACTTGGGGCAGTTGGAGAACACCTGGTCCGCCTCGATCGCGAGGCCGCGCGGGGTGGGCCGGGCCCGGCCGTTGAGCCGCATGCGGCGCCGGGTGCGCGGGTCGAGCGCGATCGTGCCGACGGGCGTGCCGGCGCGGCCGAGCGCGGCGGCGAGCGGATCGCCCGCCCCGGCCCGGCCCGCCACGGACACCTGGTGCGCCCCCGTGGCGCGGACGAACCCGGGTTTCCCGGTGAGGGGGGACGCCCACACCCGCCCGCTGTCCGGGTCGCGCGCGCCGACGACCAGCATCGGCTGGAGCTCCAGGAACGCGGCGGCGACCGGGCGGATGCCCGGGCCGATGGACCGGCCGACGTGGTCGGCGAGCCCGCGCACGCCCACGCGGTCCTGCACGGCGCGCGAGCCTCGGTGGTAGGGGTCGTGCGGAGTCACGGTGGCGCCCTCCTCGGGTGCGGGGTGCGGGGTGCGGGGTGCGGCGTGGACGCGGGGCCTAGAAGAAGCCGCAGGTCGGGGCCGGGCCCGACGGGGCCGTCCCGGTGCCGGCGCCGGTGCGGGTGTAGATCTCCAGGCGGGTGCCGTCCGGGTCGTGGAAGAAGACGCCGCCGGACGCCGCGCCCTCGGCGTGCGGCACGACGCCGTCGTACGCGAACTCCACGCCGTGCGCCCGCAGCTCCCGCTCGTACTCCTGGACCTCGGCCAGGGAGTCCACCTCGAACGACAGGTGGTGCAGGCCCGCGCGCCCGGAGTCGTACGCGGCGCCCGCCTGCTGCCACAGCGCGAGCGTGAGGGTGCCCGCGCGGCCGAGGAAGGCGAAGCGGCGGTCCGGCGCGTCGTCCGCGCCGCCCTCGCCGATCACCTCGAAGCCGAGGACGTCCCGGTAGAAGCCGAGCGAACGGTCCAGGTCGGTGACGTTCAGACCGACGTGGCCGGTGGGCGGTGCGCTGATCGCGGTCATGGTTCTCTCCCTGGAGACGGACGGACTAACCGTTGAAGGCAACTTTAGAGGTTAGTGATCGCGAGCGTCAACCCTTCACGTACTCTTGAGGGGTTAGCTCTGAAGGGAGACCCATGCCCGCCGCCCACGACCCCCGCCCGCTCACCGGCGAACCGCTCTCCCTCGACCTGCTCAACACCCGCTGGGTGGACGGCGGCCGCCGCCAGGACCTGCTCACCGACCCCGAGGGGCTCGCCGTCTGGCTCACCGCGAACGGCCTCGAAGCGCGCTTCGCCGCCGACGCGCCCACCCTGCGCAACGTGCTGGCCGCCCGCGACGCCCTGGCCGGGCTCGTCGACCTGCCGGGCGGTCCCGCCGACGACGCGACCGCGGCCGCCCGCCTCGACGCGGTGCTCGCACACGGGCGGATCCGGGTGCGGCTGACGTCCGCAGGGCCCGGCGAGGAACCGGAATTCGACGACCCCGCCTGGGGCCCGGCCTGGCTCGCCGCGCGCGACTACCTGGAGCTGCTGACCGCCGCGCCCGACCGCGTCCGGCGCTGCGCCCACGAGGCGTGCGTGCTGCACTTCTACGACACCTCGCGGAACGGCACGCGGCGCTGGTGCTCCATGGCCGTCTGCGGCAACCGCGCCAAGGCCTCGCGCCACCAGGCCCGTGCCCGTGCCTGAGCGGGGGCCGTGCAGGGGGCTGCGCCCCTCTCCCCCCTCTGTCGGCGCTTCGCGCCTCGTCCTCAAACGCCGGACGGGCTGTCCCCCTGCGTGCGCGTACCCCCTTACGTGAACAGCGCGTGACCGTCGGGGCTCCGTCCGGGGAGGGGTGTGTGGACACCCCGCGTACCCCCTGATCCACTTACGGTGATCGGCGCCACGCGTTGCCGCGTCGTTCACGCGCAGGCCACCCCCGCTGCCAACGATCCAGTACGAGCGGAGAGTTCGCCGGTGGAGCAGGCGCCCGGGGCTCCCCGCGACCACTGCCGACGCGTTCGCACTCGGGGAGGCGCGCCATGTCGCGCATACGCTCTGTCACCGGCGCCGCCACGTCCGCGGTCGCCGCGGCGACCGTCCACCGCCGCGCGCTGCTCGCCGCGGCGGGCGCCGTGTCGCTGTCCGCGGGCGTCGGCTACGCCCTCGGCCCCGCGGCCCACGGCGAGGCGGCGGCCGCACCGGGCCGCGGCCCCGTCGCGCGGTCGCGCCTCGCG